>CAJQLI010000400.1 GCA_905479125.1 uncultured Alphaproteobacteria bacterium
CGTAGATTACTGTGTAAAGGCTTTTGCTTTCCTCCCCTAGGCCGATTATCAGAATTGGTCCTACTTGCCTCCTGACTATCGGTCAGGGGGCTTTTTTCTGTCCGGGGCGACAGGGGGGGCATGATCTTGAGGCCGGGACTACCTTACCCCGCCAGCCGGTCGTCCCGTTCTTCTGAATAATCGGAAAGGCCGACATAGAGCTTGCCGAGCAATTGCCGGAGCATCGCCAGTTCGGCCTCCGAAAAATCGCCGGTCACTTTTGCTTCCAGCGCTGCGGCCTGGGGCAGGATGGTCTCGGTCACGCTTTTGCCGTTAGCTGTTAGTTCGACGGTGAAGGAGCGTGCATCTTCGGCATCGCGGACGCGGCGGACGAGATCTTTCTTCTCCATCCGGCCCAGGACGCGCGACAAGGTCGAGAAATTGATGCTGGTCAGGTCGGACAGTGCGCCGACGGTTTGAGCGCCCCGCTGGTATAGTGCGATCAGAACCCGCCACGACTGGATATCGACGCCGGCCTCGCTGAGGACCGGCGTGATATCGCTGATGAACCGCTGCCCGACGCGGTTGACGAGATAGGGCAGGTAAGTGCCGAGTTCCAAGACAGGTTACTCCGCGGCGATACTGTAGTTCTCGAAGTTCGGCGCGACTTCTTCCATGAACTTGTGCATCTGGTCCTTGACCATGCCGTGCGGCTTTTTACCGACGTTGAAATACAGGATGCATTCATCGATACCGGCGGCCTCGACGGCTTTGAGCTGCTCGGTGATCTCGGCGGAGTTGCCGAGCAGGACGGAATTCGACGATAGCGTGTTCTTCGTCATGTTCCGGAGGATCTCGTTGATCTTCATGAAGTAATGCATGGTCGGCGGCATCGTGGTCGGATCATCGGGGAACGCGCGCAGCACGCAGTGCTGGAAGTAATCCATCATTGCCTGGCGTCCGATATCGTCCTCTTCCGGCGTGTCCGAGATATGGATGAAATAGCTGCACATGGCACGGCCCGGCTTGTTGCCGGCCTTCACGCAGTTCTCGCGATAGCTGTCGACCGCCTTATCCAGGCTGCCATAGACCATCGCCGCGGCAAACGGTGCATAGATGATGTTGTGACCTTTGTTCCCTGCCATCTTGGAGGATGTTTCCGAGAACGACGCGACATAGAAGGGGATCGGGTCCTGGATCGGCTTCGGCGTGATATCCATATCCTGGATATCGTAATATTTGCCCTTGTGCGACCACGGGCCTTTTTCGGTCCATGCCTTCCAGACGATATCCATGCCTTCCTCGAAGACTTCGGCCGACGTCATGAAGTCGGCGCCGAACGGGTGGTATTCATCGGCATCGTAGCCGCGCCCGCAGGCGTAATCGACGCGACCGCCCGATAGCAGGTCCAATGTCGCCCACATTTCGGCAACATGGATAGGATGATGAATTGGCAACACGTTGACCGCGGGGGCGAGGCGAATATTGGTTGTCTCCGGAATGATGCTCGCCAGCAGGATGTCCGGGCGTGAATTGACGCCGAGCCGGTCAAAATGATGTTCGCCGATCCAGGCAGAGCTGTAGCCGAGCTTGTCTGCCAGAATTGCCTGTTCGCGGATCTCCAGCACGAAGTCGTTCGCAGAACGCGGATTGTCCGGATAATAGTTGTCGGAGAGTGTGAAATACCCGAAATCGATCGCCATGTTGTATCTCCCTATGCTGACGTTTTGCTTGTTGAGGTATTTGTAATTGCAAATAAATATATTTGCAAGTGCAAATTATGGGGTGGTCGGAGGTGACTCGACAAGCTGCGCGCCGCGGTGTTTTTCTATGCGAAATAAAATAATGAGCCCGCTGATATGAAGGTGATGCGCGAAACGGCACTCGCAACGGCGGAAGAGCGGCAGGCATTGATCGCCTCGCTGCCGACGCGGTTAAACGATGTACTGCATATGCGGGTCCGGGAAACACCAGACCTGCCGGTGATCTATGCAGGGCCGGATATCTTTAGCTATGCCGACCTCGGAAGAGGTGTCGAGGCAGCGACGGCCATCTTGCGGGATGCCGGTCTGAGGGCGGGCGACCGGGCGTTGCTGATCATGGAGAACAGCTTTGCCGGGGTGTGCTGCCTGTATGCGATCATGGCGCTCGATGCATGGGCTGTTCTTGCCAATTCACGGCTTACGGTGCGTGAACGCGATGTAATGATCGACAAGGCTCAACCGCGCCTGATCGTATGCGTCATCGGAGACAAGCCGGAGACCCATGACCTTGCGCCGGTCGGTTCATCAGGCCATCGGGGAACCGCCTGCGGCACCTTTGCTGTGAGCACAGCAGACCCAAGTGTCATACCGGAGTCGGTACCGGACCGGACCGATGAACAGGTTGCGGTCATGCTATTCACATCGGGGACAACGGGCGTGCCGAAAGCGGCAATGCTCGGGCACAAATCGCTTATGTATCAGAGTTCCATATTATCGGAACGTCGTGGGTTCGGCCCCGGTGATTGTCCGTATCTGTAGGCGCCGATCGTTCACGTGCTGGGGCTCGCCGGGATATTCCTGCCTGCCGTCTATAGTGGCAGCGCCGTGGAGCTCGCCACCCGTTTTGATGCCGATTTTGTCATGGAGGGTTTGCGGCAGAACAA
>CAJQLI010000401.1 GCA_905479125.1 uncultured Alphaproteobacteria bacterium
ATTAGTGTGTTGGATGAGTGTTTGAATATGCGTGATGACAATCCGGTGGAGAGCCGGGCAGATAAGTCGATGAAACGCCGGGTTGCGCTTGCGAAACTCGGGCTTACTGCTGTTGCTGTTTACGCTGCACCGTCAGTTGTTCACCTTGACCGGTCAGCCAATGCGCAGGTACGCCCCTCCTGCAACAGCAAATCCAAGGGTAATCCCTGGTGCAATACCGGCAAGGGCAAGAGTAAATCGAACGGTAAATCCTCGAAGCGGGGCAAGAACCGTCGTTAGCGGCCTGGTGGCAGCTATCCCTGTAACTGCGGACGTTTCTCAGACCGTTACCCTATTCGCCGTTGGGAATTTGGCCTGAGCAGGATTCGGTCTTCCCTGCTAGAATGTGGCGGGTAACCGTTTTCCGGGATGAGTATCATGCCTTCCAGACTAACCGCATTCGGCGTCACCTTCGGGATCGCCGCCCTCATGGTCTACGTGCTGGTGACCGGCAGTGACCTGCTGATCCCGCTCGCGATTGCTATCATGATCTGGTACCTGATAAATGCCCTGTCCCGCACGTTCGAAGTGCGGCTGAAGGTGCCGGGCTGGCTTGCGTTGACGCTGTCGATAACCGCCCTTGTTGTCGGGCTGGGGCTTATCGTCGAGATGATCAGCGGAAATATCGCGGCCGTTCGTTCAGCTGCACCGACGTATCAGGCCAACATCGAAAAACTTGTCGCGCAGGCGGTTGAGTTGGGCGGGCTGAAGGAGATGCCGACAATCGGGCATGTGGTCGATCAGATCGATGTTCGGGCGTTAATCGGCGGAGTCGCGTCCGCCACGGCGAAAGTGGCCGGAAACGCCGGGCTGATTCTCATCTACGTGATCTTCCTGCTGGCAGAGCAGCGGACATTCGGGCGTAAGATCGAAGCGCTTTTCCCGGACGGGGACCGGCAGAAAGAAGTACAGGATATTCTGTCGGATATCCGGGACCGGACTCAGAAATACGTTTCGGTGAAAACGTCGCTCAGTCTGCTGACAGCGGTTGTCAGTTACGTCGTACTCGCCATTGTCGGTGTCGATCTTGCGATATTCTGGGCATTCCTGATTTTTCTTCTGGCTTATATTCCGACGATTGGTTCGCTATTGGGCGTTGTCTTTCCGGCTATCCTGGCAATTATCCAGTTCGGCAGTCTTGGTCCCTTCCTCGTCGTTGCCATCGGCCTGGGGGTCGCACAATTCCTGATCGGAAACGTGCTGGAACCCCGGATGATGGGTAAGTCACTCAATCTTTCGTCTCTGGTTGTAATTATTTCGCTCGCTGTCTGGGGCTCTATCTGGGGTGTGACGGGGATGTTCCTGTGTGTGCCGATTACCGTCATCATGATGATTATACTGGCGGAATTTCGACAGACACGCCCGGTCGCCATCCTTTTGAGCGCTGATGGTCGGGTTTAACCGCGGATACCGAAAATGAACTAACACCTTGAGCAGAGAGAGCAGGCAGCTTATTAACGAGGTAATCGACGGTTGCCCGAGCGGGGCAGCCGGGTGATTTCTAAACAGTAATTTTAAGGGGTAGCCCCATGAGTACTTTGCGCAACATCGCTATTTTGACAGTTTCCGGGGCGCTTCTTGCAGCTTGCGCCGGTCCAGACACGAAAATGCTTGCGAGCATGCCGAACAAGGGCACGGCCTTTGATAAGGGCCTGCACGCCGGATATACCGAGCTTGCGAAAATCGAAGCGGCAGAATTTGATATCGCCGATGCCGATTATTTTGCAAGCAAGGCCAAGATGGCCGCCAACGGCCAGAACGTGCTTCCGGATCGTTTGTACGAACGCAATGTGCCCAAGAAATATGTCGGCGAACTTCAGCCCGCATGGCAGAAGCTGACGCTTGCCCGCACCCATGGCGGCAAGGAAAAGGCACCTGCCGCACTGGCGACCGCCCAGACCCAGTTTGATTGCTGGATCCAGGAAGCGGAAGAAGACATCCAGCGTATTGATATCTCGCGTTGCCAGATCGGCTTTAATGCTGCGATGGCCGAAGTGAACGCTGCGATGAAAGCGAAACCGAAGATGGCGGCTGCTCCGGCAGCGAAAGCGCCTGCGAAGGAAAGCCACCTGATCTATTTCGGTTTCAACAGCGCGAAACTGGCACCGTCTTCGATGATCGTAATCGAGGATGCTGCGGCGTCCATCAAGAAAGGCGCAAAAGCGGTCTTCGTGATCGGACATGCAGATCTGTCCGGCAGCGATACCTATAACAAGGCACTTGCTGATCGTCGCGCGAACGCCGTTATCGGTGCGCTGCGTAAGGCGGGCGTCAAAAGCGGAATAAGCAAGGTTGTTGCAGGTGAGCGAGACCCTGCCGTCAAGACCGAAGACGGCATGAAAAAGGGCGTGAACCGCCGCGTTGAGATCGCAATCCTGCGTTAGGTAATGATTTGGCGGGCCGGCGTTTGTCGGCCCGCTAACATCGATAGACGATCAAAAAGCGGCTGATAGTATCAGCCGCTTTTCTGATTCCGGACCTTGGGGAACCCAGGCCGGGGCGTTCGTCGAAGAAGTCGTTCAGGGGTTTTTGGTGGCCATGGTTACAGGCTCACAGAACATGTATCCGCCGCCGTGGACAGTCTGGATAAATTGCGGCTGATTTTTCGCAGGCTCGATTTTCTTGCGCAGTCGCGATACATGGATATCGATCGTGCGGTCGTAGCCCTTCATTTCCCGTCCGCGGACAGCCTGAACCAGTTGGGCACGCGACATCTGCTGATTTCCGTTTTTGACGAATACTTCCAACAGGGCGAATTCGCTGGTCGTCAGGGAGACGTCGTCGTTGTTTGGAGCTGTCAGCCGGCGGTGAATGAAATCGAGTTTCCATCCGGCGAAAGTCGCGGAGGTGATTGTTTCCTGGACTCGTTCATCATCGCGCATCAGGCGCCGCGAAAGGCTATTGATGCGTGCAGAGAGTTCCCGCAGTTCAAAAGGCTTCTGCAGATAGTCATCTGCGCCGAGTTCGAGCGTCAGAACCCGGTCTGCCATATCGCCTTTACCGCTCAGAATGATGATTCCAACGCTGGAATTAGAGCGGATATACTGTGTTAGCGCGACGCCGTCTTCCTTGGGAAGAACCAGATCGAGAAGAACGAGGTCTACATCGCCTCTTTCCATCTCTTTTCGCATTTCGTCGCCGTCTTCAACCGTGATTGGGGTATGGCCCCGGTCACGCAGGTATTCGGCTATCATTGAAGAAAATGCCGGATCGTCGTCGACGATCAGAATTCTCATACTGTCGGTATTCATTTGACCCCATCACAATCTGCCTACCTAGCAATGACATATTATGCGGGAGACTCGTTCCTTCGGCAACACACCGATACAAACCGACATATAAAAATTCTTGAGAATTCAAGCCTTTCAGGCAAATCTATCATAGTATCGGGTGGTAGAAATATTGTAATACGGGTAAGTAAATGAGCGACAGAAAACGGCTCCTCGTTATAGACGATCACGTTGAGATCACCGATCTGATCCGCGAAATTGCGGGTGCAGACGGCTATGATGTTCATACCCTTAACCAGTCCACCCGGTTTTTCGAACAGTTTGAACAGATCAGTCCCGATATCGTCTGTATCGATATACATATGCCCGATGTCGACGGGATTGAAATATTGCGCTGGCTTTCAAATAGCGGTTCGAATGCCCGGGTCCTCATTCTGAGCGGGGGAGACCCTCTCTTTACCAAAGTCGCTGAACGCATCGGTGAGGCGGCGAATCTCGATGTCCGTACTCTGGTAAAACCTTTCAGTCTGAGCGATTTTCGGCTGATGTTGCGTGAACTTCCCGAGACGGCGACCGGCGCGGTCTGACCTCTGCGCGCGACTGTCACGGTTGTGCTGTTAATCGGATTTTAGGGTTAACGCACCGTTAATCATCTGACCTTAACGTTATCGTGTTCCCCGCAGCCTTCAGGGAGTTCCGCGATGACAGCAGTGATGAAATACGCCGGTGCGTTTGAATTCGACGAACTTGAGGCAGAGGTCCGAAAAGGGTTTCGAAAGGCGGCCCGCCGATCGCCGCTGAACGCGAAATCGGCTGTAAACTCAGATACCGGCAACATCCGGTTTGAGGCAATCCTGCGTTTTGGTGTTGTTAATCTCGCGGGGGGCGCGCTTTTGGCAGCGGCCTGGGCGCGAGGATGGCTCAACACCGTTATTGCCGCCGATCAGACTGGTCTCACCTTTGTCATCTTCGGCGTATTCGTTGTCGGACTTATCGTCTGCGGCGTGAAAGTGTGGCGGACCGGCAGCGAGACCGCGGCCGCGCGATCAGCCCATCCGGCCGAGGGGTCATGGGCGGTCCTTTATCTTGACGCGATTGACGGACGCGATTCCGGCGCGCGGGCAATCGTTGCATCGACGCTGCGGCTCCTCCTTGCAGACTGGATTGCAGTGATCCGTCATTTCGCGAATGCATTGGTTCTGTTGGGCCTTATTGGTACCGTCATCGGCTTTGTTATTGCGCTGTCCGGTGTCGACCCTGCGGCTGCCGGTGACGTTAAATCGATTTCCCCGATGGTGTCTGAACTGCTGGCAGGTATGGCGGTCGCGCTATACACGACACTCGCGGGTGCTGTGCTGAATTTATGGTTGATGATCAACCACCGCCTGCTGGCGGGCGCGACGACTCGTCTGGTTACCTCCCTTGTGGAACGTGGCGAAGACGATGAATGCGCTTGATAATCTGGAGCATTCAGAAGACGGGACAGTCTTTCGCGATGTGATCATGCTTGCCCTGCTGGGCTTCGTTACGATCGTCATCCTGCTGCTGCCACACCTGAATCCGCCGGTTGAACCCACCGAGGATATAAATGCACCCGGAAACGTGGTCGTCGAACTGCGCTGGTCAGATGATGTGGATGCGGATGTTGATCTGTGGGTGAAGGCACCCGGTGACAGGGCTGTCGGGTACACCAACAAGGGTGGACAGGTCTTTAACCTGCTGCGTGACGATCTTGGACATGTGAACGACCCGGGGCGCCTGAACTACGAAGTCGCCTATAGCCGGGGACGTCCAGCGGGGGAATACGCTGTGAATCTTCATTTGTATACTAACAGGGCGCGGACATTGCCGATTGAAGCCGAGGTTTATATCGGCATCAAGAAAAGTCCGACCTCGAGCATCAACCGGCTGAGCTACAAGAAGGTGAAACTTGTCGAGGTCGGTCACGAACTGACCGTATTGCGGTTTAAACTGGACGACGATGGTGAGCTTATTTTCGGCAGCCTGCATGATTTACCGCTGCGTTTGCGCACAGGTCGGAAATAGGTAGAGGGTAGGGGACGAAATGGTCATGGAAGATCCGCTTACCTGGATATTCGTTGTAACTGTGGCCTTGGCAACTGCGCTCGCGCTGATCGCCGTCAGGGGAAATCTGTCGATCGTGGCACGGGCCGGCGCGCTCGGGTTGACCGCGATGCTGTTGCTGACCTCTTATACCGGCTTCACGGAGTTGATGAGCCGGCCGAAGCCGGCCACCCTGGAATGGGTGCGTGGAGGCGAGTCGCCCGCGACGGTTACGGCAAGTCACCTGCGGGAAAACGAAGCAATATATCTCTGGCTTGTCTTTAAAGGTGAGACCGAACCGAGGGCATACAGCCTGCCCTGGGATATCGAGATGGCGCGTCAGTTGCGTCGTGCCGAGCGTCAGGCCCGGGAGCGTCAGTCGAGCGTATTGATGAAATCGTTGCGCCATACCGATTCCAATGAGTCGGAGCCGGTTTTTCACGTGCCGCCGCGGCCGGCCCCGCCACCGAAGCTGGCGCAGGCCGACTAGCGTCTAACCGCTTCGTTTCGGTCAGCCAAAGAAGCCGAGAACTTGCCACCATAGATATTGCGCCGGCAGCATCACAAACCACGCAAGCGCACACATGGCGAGCAACAGGTTCGCAACCCGGCGCATCGAGACGCCGCCGAGATGGGCGGCAAGGATTATGGGCGGGAACTGATAAGCGAATAGCGCCATCGCCCAACTGAGGGGTTGGGTCATCAGGACCGTCATCAGCGGCCAGCCCGTGGCAGCGGCGATATCTGTCGATAGCGATGTCATGATTGCCGGTTGCCCCGGGACCGTCGTTACAATGCTCATCGCCATACCGACCGCGCTGACAATGACGAAGTTCAGAAAGTCTTCGCCCTTGGTCAGGGGCACGATGTCGAAAAGTGCACCGCTTATATAGGTCCCAAGCCCTGCCTGGGCGACAAGGGCACCCATGCCGATAACGCCGGCAACGAAGAACCATGGCGCATAGGATACTTTGCCGACCATGAGAGATGTCGGCACCATGCCGACCCGCGGCAGCATGCAGAATACCGCGGCACCCAGCGCGATCCACGCCGGAGAAATTCCGTGAGCGAAATCAGTCAGCCAGAGCCCGAGCGCCGCCGTCAGCACCATGATCAGGCGGGTCTGGGCAGCCGATGTTTTCGCCGCTTCAATGTCTGTTTTGCCGGGACCAATTTTATCGGGAAACAGAAAACGGCAGATCAGTGGGATGGCAATGATGGAGATGACGCCGATGGGCGGGAAATTCGCGATCAGGTACTCGCCGTAGGTCACTTTGATGCCGTGAATGCTTTCGACCGCTCCCAGCCAGCCGAGGTTGGGCACCGCTGCCGGCAGGACGGCAAGGCCGGGATAGACCGACCCCGCCGCGACGGCCAGCGCAAGTCCGGCGCGCCCGCGGCTGCCCGCTGCGAACCCGACCTGGTCGGCCAGCGCCATGAATATCGGCATCATGATCACAATGCGTCCGGTATTCGAGGGTATCAGGAACCCAAGAACCGCTGCGACGACGGTGATTCCGAACAAAATTCCAAGGTAACTGCGTGGAAAAAATTTCAGTAGAACGCTTGCCAGCGTCTTGCCGAACCCGGTTTCCTGCACCGACGCACCGATTATCAAGCCGCCGAAAATCATCCAGACGGCAGCCGAATGGAAACCCGAAAATACCGTTGGAGCGCCGGCATCGGTCAGCACCATCGCCAGGAAAAAGAAGATGATTGCCGTGAAATATTCGGGGAATACACTCGTTGCCCAAAGCGCTATCGCGATACCGACAACGGCGGCGACGCGCATCATTTCAGGCGGTGCGCCCTCCGGCGGGGGTTGAAACCACAGGAAGATGCTGAGGGCTGCGGCAATCAACGCGATTGCCGGCCCGATAAAGGAGGACCGTTTTTCCATCAGGATACGTTTAAATTTATGCCGGGTGGTGTCAATGCACTGAAGTGCCGGGCGGCTCCGCAAATTTGCCGGTCAGGTTGATAGTCATTCAGGTTGATAGTCATATGGTGCCGTCTTCTGCGGCCGCCGCCAGCATGCATTCATGAGCCGCACGGGCCCGATCAACAAGGCGCCCGGAGAGTAATGGGGGCGGAAGAGACTCCGGTGTATTCGGGGGAGGTTTCGCGAGACCGTCGAGTTTTTCCTGCGCCAGAAACGCCTTGCTGAGCTGCGTATGCCGGTCAGGCGTGACTGGTGCAAATGAGGTCTCAAACCGGCGGTTTACGGCAGACACGATGCGGCCTACATCCGACGTGACCGTCTCGAACGGGGCGATGACGTAGTGCTTCCGCAACGGCAGAAGGCTTTCATAATAAACGGCGTAGGCGCGCAAAAGGTCGGGCGCAGTATGGGTTGCGATCTTGGCAACACCGGCG
>CAJQLI010000402.1 GCA_905479125.1 uncultured Alphaproteobacteria bacterium
TTCCGCCAGCAATACCCCCTGATACCCGATCCCGGTCAGCCCGTAGGTGAACACCGCCGCCCAGACGGCAGGCTGCTGCCAGCTGGCATCGACCAGCCCGATCGCCATGCAGGCCAGCCCCATCACCAGGCCCAGAATCGCCAGCAGCAGAATCGGCGGCACATAGCGCGAACCGACCCAGCCCCAGATCAGCCGCCCGGCAATACCGGCCCCCATGGCAACCGAATAGGCAATACCCGCATCGGTCAGGGTCCACCCCATGCCAAGCGACAGGAACGACACAAAGAACGATGCGAAGGCAAGCTGCAACCCGGTAAAGGCGAACAGTCCCAGCGCGAGTTCACGCACCCTGGCGTCATGCAGCACGGCACCGAGGGTTGCCCGCAGATCGGTCAGTTTCAGGCTGCGCTCCGGTTGGCGGTCCGAATCGAATTCGGCGCGGAACGGCTGCAATATCAGGGCAAGCACCAGTGCCATCGACGCTGCGCAAACCAGCGCGCCCCGCCAGCCGAACAGTTCGACAAAGACCGGCAGCAACGCGCCCGCGATCACGCCCCCGACGGGCACACCGGTCTGCTTGATCGAAAAGATAAACGGCGCCGTCGACGGGTTGGTATAGCGCGACAGAATCTGCGAGCTGGCCGGTGTCGACGGACCGCCGCCAAGCCCGGTCACGATCGCGCCGAGCACGAACAGGTAAATATAGCCCGGCGTGTTAATCAGCAGGCCGATAGCAACCACCAGCAGGCAGGCCTGGCTGACGCGCAGCGCGCCATAACGCAAAAGGAAACCGCCCCCCGCCAGGGACGAGATCATCGATCCACCATAGAGGAACGCCGTGTAAACCCCGACCAGGCTGGCGCTCATCCCCGTCTCGGCGGCGATCGGCGGCGCGAGGACCGGGATGGTCAGCCCGCTCATGGTCGATAATGCCTGCTGGAACAGCATGGCAAAGACCGCCGTGTAGACGACGGGAACTTTCATGGTTTCATGCGATTCTTCAGCCGATCATGTCGCGGACTTTGCGCCCCAGCAGGCTGTCGAAGTCGCGCAGGTCGAACACGATATCGAAATGGTTGCGATCGGGATGCTCGAAGATATCGGCCTGCCAGCCATTCGCCCGCCAGGCATCCGCCAGCAGCGCGCTTTGCCGCTTGAATTCCGGCGTCTCGGACGCGCCATATGACAGGATCAACGGACAGCCCGCGTCGGGCAGATGATGCACCGGGCTGTTACGCCGCGCCGAAACTTCGTCGAGCTTCGCCCATTCGTTGATGCAGGAATGACGCAACGGCTCGAGATCATGCAGCCCGCTGAGCGGCACCGCCCCCTTGATCACATCCGACGGCACACCAAACGCATCGTGCCAGCCGCCCGCCACCATCATCCCGGTCAGGTGCCCACCGGCGGAAGACCCGCCGACAAAAATCCGGTCCGGGTCGGCGCCGAAATCAGCGGCATTGCGCCAGGTCCAGGCAATGGCCTCACGGCACTGCTGAACGATGGTATCGATGGATGCATCCGGCGCCAGCGAATAATTGACGGCGATAACGGCGATACCGTTTGCGACCATGTTCTCCGCCATGAACGAGGATTCCCTGTGGCTGAGCATCCGCCAGTAACCGCCATGGATAAAAATAAAGACAGGCGCCGCCTTGCCGTCTTTTCCTTTGGCCGGAAAAATATCGAGCAACTGGTCGGGATGATCGCCGCAGGAAACATCTACACGGCAATCGAGGTTGTCCCGCCCCTCGGCGCTGAATTTTCCGTAATCCGCAATGAACGGCTCAAGGCTCGGGACCGTCCGGCTGATCAGGTATTCGTTGTCGAGCGTTTCCTGGTCGAAATCTTCATAGACCTTTGTCATGTCGTCCACCTTACAGGGTCGATTTGGGGTCGAAATTGGGCGGGCGTTTTTCCCGCAGGCTCGCGAGCCCTTCCTGCGCTTCCGGACCCGTGAAACCGAGGAATTCAAGTGCCAGCGAAGTATCAAAGGTCGGACCCATCATGCGCAGCCAGTTATTCAGCGCGTATTTCGTAAACCGGATTGCCGACGGCGCGCCGCGCGCCAGTTTCCCGGCAACCTCGACCGCCTTGTCCTGCAATTCGTCTGCTTCAACGCAGAGCGAAACCAGCCCGATGCGCTCGGCTTCCTCGCCAGAGATCGGCTCGCACAGCAGCAGGTAATATTTCGCCTTCGCCATGCCGCAAAGCAACGGCCACACGATAGCCGCATGATCGCCCGCCGCGACGCCGAGCCGCGTGTGCCCGTCGATGATGCGCGCGTCCTTGGCCGCGATGGAAATATCGGCCAGCAGGCCGGCAACAAGCCCTGCACCGACCGCCGGGCCCTGCATCGCGCTGACAATGGGCTTGGAGCAGTTGATGACGTTATAGACAAGATCGCGGGCTTCTTTCCACACCCGGGCGCGGACCTCGAAACTGTCGATCATCTCGTCGATCATGTCGAAATCGCCACCGGCGGAAAACGCTTTGCCTGCGCCACACAGGATCGCGACCGACACATCCGGATCGGCCTCAACATCCTTCCAGATACGGCCGAGCTCATCATGCATGGTTTCGTCCGCTGCGTTCAGGCGGCCCGGCGCATCCATCGTGATGCGCAGGATGCGGTCGCCGGGAGTATCGAATTTCAGCCGTTCATAAGCGGCATAACGGTCGGTCATATTTTTTTCTCCTGATCCGCCCAGTAGGGATCTTTAAGGAAGTTTTTCTGGATCTTGCCAATCGGCGTTTTGGGGAAATCGTCGACGAACTTCACCAGCCGCGGCCGCTTGAACCGGGCAAGCCGGGTCGCACAATGTTCGACGATCTCATCCTCGGTCGCGGTCATCCCGTTCTTCAGCAGGATATAGGCGGCGGGGACTTCGCCGAACTTGTCTTCGGGAATACCAAAGACGGCGCATTCGGCGACAGCATCATGTTCGTACAGCGCGTCCTCGATTTCCTTCGGATAGACGTTTTCACCACCCGAGATGATCATGTCTTTCGAGCGGTCGATCAGCGTGTAAAAACCGTCTTCATCGACCGTTGCCAGGTCGCCCGACCAGGCCCAGCCGCCGCCAAGGCTGAAGAAATTCGCCGTCTGTTCAGGCTCGCCGTAATATTCGGTCATCAGGTTATCGCCGCGTGAGACAATCTCACCGATCTCGCCCGGCTTTATCGGTGTGCCGTCGGGATCAACGCAGGCGATGTCGACGTTATAGGCAGGCCGCCCGACAGAGCCCAGGCGTTCGGGCAGATGCCAGTGCGGCAGCACCGCGATGACCCCCATTTCGGACTGGCCGTAAATCTGCGTCAGCTTCACCTTCGGCAGCTTTTCGAAAAAATCGCGCTGCACCCAGTCGGGCATCGGTGCACCCGCAAAGGACACCTTGCGCCAGGTCGCGTAATCGGCCGGATCAAAACCGGGATCCTGCACCACCATGCCGGCCTGGGTCGGCACCATGAAATTCGCGGTCATGCCGGTGTCGCGCACCATCTTCGCGAAATCCGCGGGCTCCCATTTGGACAGCAGGGTGACCGTGGCCCCGGTAAGGATCGCCGGCTGGAACATGATGTTGAGCGCCGCTATATGAAACATCGGTGTGACGATGCCGACCACGTCACGCTCGTCGATCTTCTCCTCGACCATGACGGTATGCGCGGTGACAGCCCGCGCGCGGTGGCTGGCCAGCACACCCTTGGGCAGGCCGGTGGTCCCGCCGGTATAGGTCATCGAGAAGGGATCGCGCTCGTCGATATCGACATCGGGCGCGTCGGCGGATTGTCCGGCGATGAAATCGTCAAACGGCTGCCCTATTGGAATATAGGTTTCGATCTTCGGGCAATTCGGCTTTACCGCCTCGACCTTTTCGGCAAACAGGTCTTCATAAATCAGTACCTGTACATCGGCCTTGTCGAGCACGTATTGCAGT
>CAJQLI010000403.1 GCA_905479125.1 uncultured Alphaproteobacteria bacterium
CTGCACGTGCGCAATTTGTTGACCGTTTGCGGCGTGACGCTACTATATCTGGCAATCCCTGAGAGCAGAGTACCGTATCTATGACCGACCAGAACGTCGTCTCCCGCGTGGAGGAGGTGAATTTTTCCGATGCATTGGGTGAGCGTTATCTTGCCTATGCGCTGTCGACGATTACGTCCCGATCGCTGCCTGATGTGCGCGACGGGCTGAAGCCCGTGCATCGTCGGCTTTTGTTCGCGATGCGCCAATTGCGGCTTGAGCCTCAATCGGGTTTCAAGAAATGCGCGCGCGTTGTCGGCGATGTGATCGGTAAATACCATCCCCATGGCGATGTCGCGGTCTACGATGCGATGGTCCGTCTTGCCCAGGACTTCGCGGTGCGATATCCGCTGGTGGAAGGGCAGGGGAATTTCGGAAATATCGACGGCGATAATGCAGCCGCGATGAGATACACCGAAGCACGCCTGACCGATTACGCGATTGCGATGCTGGAAGGCATCGACGAGGACGCCGTCGGCTTTCGTGAAAACTACGACGGGTCCGAAGAAGAGCCGGTATTGTTGCCGGCAAGTGTGCCGAACCTGCTATGCAACGGCTCGGCCGGCATTGCCGTTGGCATGGCAACGAATATTCCGCCGCACAACCTGGATGAAGTCAGCGCCGCGTTGCTTCACCTTCTGAAATTTCCCAACGCAACGAACACGAAACTCGTCGAGCTGGTGCCGGGACCGGATTTTCCGACGGGCGGCGTTCTGGTTGAAGGCCGCGAGGCGGTTGCCGAGGCCTATGCCACGGGCCGCGGTTCATTCCGTTTGCGTGCGCGCTGGGAGGTCGAGAAGCTCAGCCACGGCCAGTACCAGATTGTTATTACTGAAATACCCTATCAGGTTCAGAAGGGGCGGCTGGTCGAGAAGATGGCCGACCTGCTCAATGAAAAGAAGCTTCCTCTTCTGGGGGACCTGCGCGACGAGAGCGCCGAGGATGTCCGGCTGATCCTGGAGCCGCGCAACCGGAGCATCGAGCCCGAGGTCCTGATGGAACAGATGTTCCGGGCGACCGACCTGGAAACCCGGGTCGGGCTGAACATGAACGTGCTCGACGCAAACATGGTGCCGCAGGTGATGAACCTGCGTGATGTCCTGCGGGCTTTCCTTGAGCATCGCGAAGTGGTGCTTGTCCGTCGCACCACGCACCGGCTCGGCAAGATCGAGCACCGGCTCGAAGTTCTCGAAGGCTACCTGATCGCGTATCTCAATATCGACGAGGTGATCAGGATCATTCGGGAGGAAGACGAGCCGAAGCCGGTCATGATCAAGAAATGGAAACTGACCGACGTTCAGGCCGAGGCGATCCTCAATATGCGTCTTCGGGCCCTCCGCAAGCTGGAGGAATTCGCGATCCGCGATGAACACGCGTCGCTGACGTCCGAACAGAAAGAGCTGAAAGCGCTCCTGAAAAACAAGACGAAACGCGAAGAAATTATTGCTGACCAGATCAAGGATATCCGGAAGCGCTTCGGTAAGAAGACGGAACTTGGCGCGCGCCGGACGGAAATCGGCGATGCGCCGGATGAGATTATCGTACCGATCGATATCCTGATCGACAGAGAACCGATTACCGTGATCTGCTCGCAGAAAGGCTGGATCCGGGCGGCAAAGGGGCACCTGACCGAACACGGCGACCTTAAATACAAGGATGGTGACCGTGGGCGTTTTGTCTTCAATGCTCAGACGACCGACAAGATTCTGATTTTTGCCACTAATGGCAGGTTCTACACGCTCGGTGGCGACAAGCTTCCCAGCGGTCGGGGGCACGGCGAACCGGTACGCCTGATGGTGGACCTGCCGAACGATCAGGATATCGTGGCCCTGTTCGCTCACCGGCCGGGAGAGAAAATTCTGGTCGCATCATCAGATGGCCGAGGTTTTATCGTGCCTGAAGACGCAGTGATCGCCCAGACCAAGAGCGGAAAGCAGGCGCTTAATGTCGGCAAGGATGGCGAGGCCCAGGCCTGCGCGCCCGTGTCGGGCGATATGGTGGCCGTCATTGGCGAGAACCGGAAAATCATTCTGTTCCCGCTCGAAGAACTGCCGGAAATGACCCGCGGTCGCGGTGTGAAGCTTCAGAGCTACAAGGATGGCGGCCTGTGCGATGTGTCGACCTTTACGCTTAAAGACGGCCTTTCATGGAAGACGGGGGCCGGCGTTCGGACCGACACAGACATCAAGACGTATCTCGGCAAGCGGGCTCAGGCCGGTCGTGTTGTCATGCGGGGCTTCCCGAGGAGCGGGCGCTTCGGTAACTACGAATAGGTCATCGGCAGGGCGCTGCCACCCTAGAAGTTCAGGGATATATCCCGGTGTATAGATAAACACCGCGCTACTTCAATTGCCTGATCGCTGTTGAGACGCGGCTGCGACCGTAGCCCGATCGTGTCGCGGATTGCCGTGTCGTATGTGACGAGGCCGGGCAGAAGGTCTGTCCGGGCCCGTTGGCGCCAAGCCAGTTCCGCCGCATAACGTTCCAGCCCCTGGGCAAGAGACTGTCTTGCGCGATCGAGATTGGGTTTGCGCCGGGTGAGATCACGCCGTGCACGGGAGAACCGGGATTTTACGTGGCCCGCGCCCTTGATGGTATTGAACAGCTTTTCGGCATCGCGGAAGGCCAGAACAGCTTCTTCCAGCGGTTTCGAGGCAAGTGTTGCCTCCAGGCCTTTCAACCTGTCGCCGATTGCCACCAGCGCATCGGTACCCCGGATGATCTGAATCATTTCCGCAACGGGCTCATAGGCCTCGTCGACGGTCCGGCGATATTGGAACCGTGCTTTTTTCGCCGCCGTAGACAGTGCGACGTATTGTTTGCGTTGCTCTGCCCAGTCGGCGGGCAGGGTCGCGCGCAGGGCATCGGCTTCCCGGTTGAGTTCTGCGATGTCGGCGCGGATATCACGCGCAATTGCATCGTCAGCGCTACCGTCTCGTGTCGCGCGGCGGAGATCGTCGTCTCGCTTTGTTGCTTTCGCCCCGATACGCCGGATTTCTGCTTCAATTCGGCGTGCGCGATGATGGATCGGCGTGTAGTCGGGCGTAAAGGCGGCCACCGCTGTGTCGGTTGTCTTCACATCTTCAACGCGGGCGAAAGTACTCTCGGCGTTTTTCAGCCCGTTCTCCAGTTTCCGACGCTGGCTGCTCGGCAGGTAGGTGATGTCGAGTGCTTTGCCAGCGGCAATAGCGCTACGCAGTGTATCGCCCTGAACCGCATAGGATTCAAAAAGCATGTCTTCGATGCACAGCGACAGGCGCGGGTTTTTCGGTGGCGGCGCCGTTTCCGATGTCAGGTACACACGGTTGGGGAGGTAGTTCACCAGGGATGGCCACAGACCGACAATCGCAAGCCCGGTCAGCTGCAACAGAATAAACGGCACCACGCCGGCATACATCTGGATGGTCTTGACCGTGGGCGGCGCGACCCCACGCAGATAAAACAGGGCAAACCCGAATGGTGGGGTCAGGAACGAGGTCTGCATGTTAACGCCGATCATCACGCCCAGCCATACGGCGGTGATGTTTGCGGTCGTATCGGCGAGCAGGATCGGCGCGATGATCGGCACGACCACAACCGCGATTTCGATAAAATCGAGGAAAAACCCGAGAACGAAGATCACCGCCATCACGACGATAAACTTGGTGATAAATCCGCCCGGCAGGCCCTGCAGGAAGTCACGGACGATGTCTTCTCCGCCGAACGCGCGGAAAGCAGCGGTAAGCATGGCGGCACCCAGCAGGATGATGAATACCAGCGACGTTGTCTTCGCGGTTTCCACCATGACACCGGTCAGCGTGTCGTCGATCTTGTAGGCGCGCCAGAAGCTCCAGCAGACCGCAAAAAGCAGAACGACAACTGCGATCGCGGCGAGGGCGACGCCGAGCCACTCGGCCGATGTACGGGTGTTCTTGATATTGATGTCGTAGATGTTCACGAGGACGAGGATCGCGGCGATTGCCACGAGGGCGAGCGTCGCCGGCAGGTAAGCGCCTTTTTTGCCTTCCATAAGGCGGTAGCTCGCCATGATCGCAGCACCGATCGCGCCGATCGCGCCGGCCTGGTTGACCGTGGCAACGCCCATGATGATCGAGCCCAGCACGGCAAAAATCAAGGCAAGGGGCGGTACGAGTGCCAGGGTCACCTTGATCAGGAACTGGGTATCGTACTTGCTTTCAAAGCGCACCGGCGGCGCCATTTTCGGCCGGACGAGGGCGATGATCAGGATGTACGACATGTACAGCAGAACGAGGATCAGGCCGGGGATCAGTGCGCCCAGGAACATGTCGCCGGCGCTGGTCGAGGTCAGTCCGAATTCGGACGGCATCGAGAATTGTCCGGTCGCCTGTTTGTAATCTACCTGGCGAAGCGTGCTGGCCTGGTCGGTCGCGCTGGAGAGCTGATCGGCCAGGATGATGAGGACGATTGACGGGGGGATGATCTGGCCGAGGGTACCTGACGCGGCAATCGTGCCGGTTGCCAGTGCCTTGGAATAGTTTGCCCGCAACATGACCGTCAGCGAAATGAGGCCCATCGCAACGACGGTGGCACCA
>CAJQLI010000404.1 GCA_905479125.1 uncultured Alphaproteobacteria bacterium
CAACAAATTGTTCAAACTCATCGCCCATCGCCACGACACGACAATCGGTAAGCCCTGTATCGATCGTTTCCGTTCCCTCGGCGAACTCATCTTCGCAGAACAGGACCTTCACACCGGCATTCTTCAGGATGTAGAGATGTTCGGGCGGTGCAAGCCGCCAGTTCAGTGGCACAAGTATCGCGCCGATCCGGGCACAGGCAAACATCAGGGCCAGCATATCCGGCGAATTCAACCCCAGAAACGCAACCCGGTCGCCATGTTCCACATCAAGGTCGTGGTGGAGAAAGCCCGCCACCCGGCGAATGCGCTGGTCGAAAGCCCGGTAGCTGATATCCCGGCCTTCGAAGCGTATCGCTGTCTTTTCAGGCTGGAAATCCGCCCAGCGCTCGATCCAGTGCGACAAGTTCATCAGGCGTCGTCCGTCTCACCCGGCTCATAGAGCGTTTCCCGACCCAACCGGTCGAGGCAAAGCTCCGCCGTCCACGGCAGCATCAGGGACCCCAGTCGGGAATCCCGGTACAACCGTTCCAGCGGCAGTGATTTCAGCATCGACTGACCGCCACACGTCCGAATGGCCAGCCGGCACATCTCGTTCGCGTTTTCCATCACCGCGTATTGAGCGGCATAAGCCCGGAGCCGATCGTCTTTTGACGGATCGACACGAGCCTCGCCGGTCGCCTGTTTAAACAGCGCCCAGGTCTGCTGCAGTTTAATCCACATATCCGCAACCGTGATCTGCTTGGTCGGGTACATACGCCGTTTCACCGGAATTCCCTCTATATCGCCCCGCAGGTATGCAACCGTAAAATCGTAGGCCGCCTGCGCCAAGCCCATATAGGTCGGGCACAACGTCAGGAACATATGAGGCCAGCGGCGCGCTGCCTGATAATAGACGCCGCGCGGCAGAAGCATCTGTTCGTCCGGAATAAACACATCTTCCATCACCAGCGTCCGGGAAACAGTCGCCCGCATGCCGACGGGGTCCCACGGGCCAACAATCGACAGGCCCTCTGAATCTGCCGGCACTGCCATGAAAAGCGTATCGCGCACGGATGCGTCGGGCTTATCTTCTGTGCAAAGGACGCCGTAATACGTCGCGGCCCCGGACAGCGACGCGAAGATTTTTTTGCCGTTCAACACCCAGCCGCCATCGACCTTTGCGGCCGACGTACCGAATGGCGCCTTACCCGCAGCGGCGGACGACCCCTCGGAAAACGGCTGGGCGAAAATAGCCCCCTTCTCAACAATCCGGGAAAAGTGAAGTTCGCGATTTTTCTTATGCTGCTTGCGATCCGCTGCCGGCATATCGAGATCATCCGCGATGTGGCCCGTCCACAGAGGCGTGCAGGCATGCATGTTGAAGGTAAGTGCCGTTGCACCACACCAACGCCCCATTTCCGCCGCCAGAAGCGCATAATCCGCATACTGGACGCCAAGCCCGCCGAGTGATTTGGGCACCGTCATCGCAAGGATCCCAGCCCTGCGCATATCGTCGTAATTTTCGAACGGGAAAGAGGCCTCTTCGTCATAGCGCTGCGCCCGGCCGACAAATTTTTTCTGGCCGAGCGTTCTGATGACCTGCTCTATCTCGTCATTCTTCCCCGCGAGCTTTTGCCATTTGAAGGACTTGGGCTTCTTTTTTGCAGGTCGCTTGGATGTGGTTTTACGCGCGGGCTTGCGGAGTGATCCGGTTGCGGTGGCCATGTCTGCCTCGTTCTGTATCAACGTTCGACGGTTTTCAGGAAATGACTTAACGCAGCGTCGAATGCCCGCGGGTCTTCGAGATTAGCCAGGTGTCCGAGCTCCGGCAGACAGACATAACTGGCGCCCGGTATTTTGGTCGCCATCTTCTCCATCATCGGTGCCGGCGCATTCGTATCGGTCTCTCCGGCTATTACCAATGTCGGCACCTTGATATGCGGGAGATTAGCCCTTTGTTCGAACGTCACGATGCATTCGACCGCCGCCCGATAGGTCTCCGGTGCAACGTCCGCCATGCAGTCGAAGGCAAGTTGCCGTCCATTCGCGTCTGCATCTGCCGACATCATATTATCGACGAGTTCCTGTGCGAGATCCGCCATGGTTCCGCCGTCTGCCAGCGGAGCAAGGCGCGCCTCTACGAACTTCTTCTGGAATTCACCATCGGGTTTGCCAAAGGCGGGACTGGTCGCAGACAGTGTCAGTGACAGGAGGCGGTCCTGACGATCAACGGCGAATTCCTGGGCCACCATGCCGCCCATCGAATGGCCCACCAGATGCACCTTTTCCCAGCCCCGGTCATCCAGCAGCATTTCGAGCGCGTCGGCGAGTACCGGAAAAGACATCGCGCCGAATAGCGGGCTTTTGCCATAGCCCGGCATGTTCCAGGCGGCCGCCACGTAGTTCATGGAAAAGCTGTTGATCTGCGGCATCCAGCTATAGGCACCGCCCCCGACACCGTGCAGGAACAGGACAACCTCGCCCTCTCCCTTTTCGATGCAGTCCGGCACAAAAATCACACGAGGTCTCCCTGCAGAACACCACCGTCAACGATCACAGTATCATCCAGGCGGATTGTGCAGTTACGCACCGGCAGATCGAAATGTCCCGCCGTATAGCGTTTGGCCGTCTCGTTTGCGCCCGTCGAATAAAGGAAATTTCCGGCGAAGGCGCGAAGTTCGGTTCCGTTGATGTCGCGCTTGTCATACATGGCCAGTGAATCCCAACGGGCCATCGGGTTCATGCCCCAGCCAACATGAGAGACGGCATATGCCTCCCTGTCGCCCCAGGCCGAAATATATTCGCGAAACAGGTCGGCATCCACGCCGGTGCCGGCGATTTCGGTCACGTAGTCCTGCTCGATCGTCAGCGTGACCGGGCGTTCGAGATATCGTTTGAAGGTCAGGTTCACATCACCCGCATCCATCACCAGCGTACCGTTAACCGCACCTGCTTTCGGAAAACACAACACGAGCCCGCCGGGCCAATGGGCAACGTGCCCCGGTTTATCGCAATATCCCCAGACCCCTGCCCCGCGCGTATCGGCAAGATCAATCCGCAGATCAGTTCCGGCGGATGAAGTTACCGTCATCTCTGCGGCATCCGACAGCATCCTGATACCGGCCTTCACCTTTGGCGTAAGCTCCGGATCTGGCAGCAGTCGTTCGAGAACATCAGGATGTTCGTTGGACACCATCAAAAGCCGCGCACCGCCTTTCAGAATGTGCGGCAGCTCGGGGGCGTGCAAGAGACCCTCTACGGTGCAATCGATGACAATGGTCGCCGCCCCGAGGGCCGCAATCACGGGCTCCAGCCCCTGCACGGCATCCGATGCGCCCGTAGACCTGACCGCCACGGGCGCTGATTGCGCAGGCGAGACCAGCTTTATGTGAAAGGCGTTAACGCCAAGACGATGGAGCGCAAGTTCCGCCAGGTGAACATTCAGGTCTCGCGACTGCGTCTCCGACAATATCGCTGCGGTATCGCCGGGCTCGAGCTTGCAATGCCCGAACACCGCGCAAAACATATCAATCCATTTGCCTTCGATGCGGTCGGCGAACATACGGCCATTGCCCCCTTTGCGTTGTTAGTTCAAATCTAGCGCAGCCTATTTTGTATGAAAAGGAATATATTTTTGATACAATCGTGAAATGGCTGAGCGGTTCGTAAACGATTATCTGCTGTATCTGCTGGCACGCGCGAGCTCAGAGGTCAGCGCGCAGTTCCATCAAAGACTGAAGACCCATGGCCTTCAGGTGGCAGAGTGGCGCGTCCTCGCGAGCCTGAGCGACGGGGATGGAATGACCATCGGCGAGCTCGCCGCCCGCGCCCTTCAGCGCCAGCCCACGATGACCAAAATTATCACCCGGATGGCCGATGCCGGATTGGTCGAACGGCGCCCGGACGCCAGTGACCGGCGCAAGGTACGCATTTTCATTACTGGCGATGGTCGCCGCCGCGTCGATGACGCCCTCGCAGATGCCAAAGCCCATGAACAAGAAGTACTCGCGGATTACAGCCCGACCGAGGCCGCACAAATGAAATCAATGCTCCGGGCTCTCGTAGATAGAAACGGCGCCTCCCCTCGGGAAGATTGATAATTCGCGGAGCCGGGCTAAAGTTCACGACCGTGGAGGAGACAAACTATGCGCGATGACGCGACACAGCAAACCGTTGAAGATACGGCGAAACTCATCGAGATTATCGGCGAACCAAAGCCGGACGTCGCGACGAAAGAGATGCCGGCGCTCGATAGCCATTGCCGCCATTTTATCTCGCTCTGTCCCTTCCTCTGCATTTCGACGGCAGACGCCAGCGGCAATCAGGATGTCAGCCCACGGGGCGATCCGCCGGGATTCGTGCGGGTCCTCGATGACCGCACTATTCTGATCCCGGATCGCAAAGGCAATCGCCGGGTCGATACAATGCGCAATATCCTCGAAAACCCAAATGTCGGACTTCTGCTGATGTTGCCGGGGGTCGAGGAAGTGGTTCGCATCAATGGCAAAGCGACGCTGACCGAAGACAAAACACTGCTCGCAGATTCCGCCGTGAATGGCAGTATTCCGGCCCTCGGCGTCATCGTCAAAATTGATGAAGTTTTCTTCCACTGTGCCAAGGCGGTGATCCGCTCGAAACTCTGGGCCCCGGAGACACCGATTCAACGCAGCGAATTCCCCACATATGGAGAAATCGTCCGGGATCAGCGGGTCCCTGACGGCGATGCTGCAAATATCAACGCCGAACTCCAGACGGACTACAAGACCCGCCTGTATTAATAGTTCCGGCTAATTTTTTCGTGCCTCGCGGCAAACCCTGGATTTCCAGCGCGAAAAATCTGTTGAACTCGCTTCATAATGCTTCGATCTCTGTAGCGTGAGAGGGAAACCATTCTCTAACATATTGTTTTTACTGACATTACCGTTTTGGCACAATTTTTGCATAGTTCAAGCCAGAACAGGAACAGAACGTCGTCAGTTACAAAATGATCCACCGTCCCTTCATCTCCAGCCTCAAAAAGGCGTCTGTCGCGGGTCTCATTGCCGTCTATGCCGTTATCGCATTCACCCACACAGCATCTGCAATACCCGCGCTCCAGGTTTATATCGAAGGCGCATCATATGATGACGCTGACGAAAGCTGGAAGATCACCAGCCCATCCAACGCCCCCCTGCGCCTCTGGGCGGTCGGTAACGTTGACGGCCGCGGCGGAAAAGGATCGATTACCGATGTAAAAGCCGCTTTCGCCTACAGCTCGGGCGCCGGCAATGTGACAATCGACATTACTCCGACGACGACCGGAAATTTCGGCGGCTTCACCGACGAATCAGTTGCGGTCGCGCCTACGCTGATCGCCACCCACACAGATGGCAGCCAGCCGGTGCGGTCAGACGGCAAAAAACTGGCCAAACACGGCGTATACGGCAGGAACACCCATTTTCAGGAATGGGCACTCGGTGATTTCACGCTGACTGATTCTCCGATCGCCGATTTCATGGATGCCTTTCCCGAAGCACCCATCGAAGCAACCGGGCAGATCAACGCATACGACATCAACGTCACCGGCCTCGTCGAAGGCGAATGGATCCATATTGATCTTTACGGGTCGATCCTGAACAGCCGCGGCAAGGTAAATTCGGTCTTTGCACCGTTTTCGCATGACGCGGAATTCACGCTGCTGGCTGCCAGACCGATTGGAAGTACCGAAGTACACGCGCGGGGCGCGCTCATAATATTCTCGGCCGGGTTGTTCTTCCTGGCCCGTCAGCGACGCAACAAAAAGAACGCCTGACCGCGCCGCAATGCGCTAATATCGGCGCATGTCTTCTCTTTCCAAATCCGTCAAGGCCCCTGCGAAGGTCGCACTTGCAGGGGTTTCCCG
>CAJQLI010000405.1 GCA_905479125.1 uncultured Alphaproteobacteria bacterium
GAAGTCCTCCGCGCTGCAGGTGCCGAAGACGCCGACGTCATCGTGGTCTGTGTCGATGATGCAGCTGTTGCCAAAGACATCGTTAACATGGTGCAGAGCAAGTTCCCGCAGGCGGAACTATTGGTTCGTGCCTATGACCGGACGGCGGCGATAGATCTTATTCACATGGGTATCGAAGAACCGGTGCGCGAGACGTTCGAATCCGGCCTGCGCATGGGCCGGGCGGCACTTCGGGCCGCGGGCGTGGCGGAAGACGACGCAGCGGAGACGATTGACGATGTGCGCCGCCGTGACGAAAGCCGTTTGCACCTGCAGGTGCAGCAGACCGCCGGTGCCGGCGGCGATACGCTGGAACAGATGAAGAAAATAAAACCGGAACCGATCTGATCGCGGAGAGCGGGCGAAAAGGCGATCCGCCCTGCGGTCTTTGCAGCCGCCTTGTCACAACAGCGACCAACCATATAGGGTAGCGTCTCGGGTTCCGCGAAGCCGGTCCGTCAGGTCCGTGCTGTCATGATCCAAACGGGTGACGCCAACGGGGTGCCGCCGCTGATGGGGGAAAAGAAAAAGATGAAAATCGGTGTTCCAAAGGAAGTCCATGCGGGTGAGCAGCGCGTCGCGCTGACCCCTGAAACGGCGGGGCGTATCCAGAAGCTGGGTTTCGATATAAGTGTTGAATCCGGCGCCGGAACGAGCGCGCAGTTCAGCGATGCGGCTTACCGCGAAGCCGGTGTCGAGGTTGTCGACGACACACGGAAACTCTGGGCGGACGCGGATGTTATCCTCAAGGTCCTTGAGCCCGAAACCCATCCGGATCTCGGTGTCGACGAGACCGAGCTTCTGCGCGATGGCGGCACGCTGATAAGTTTCATCTGGCCGGCGCAGAACCCTGACCTCCTGGAAAAGCTGAAGGCGCGAAATGCTTCCGTCATTGCGATGGATTCAGTGCCGCGGATCAGCCGGGCGCAGAAACTCGATGCGCGGTCGTCGATGGCGAATATCAGCGGCTATCGTGCCGTGGTAGAAGCCGCGAATAATTTCGGGCGCTTCTTTACCGGCCAGATCACGGCGGCAGGCAAGGTGCCGCCGGCGAAAGTGATGGTCATTGGTGCCGGTGTTGCGGGGCTGGCGGCCATTGGCGCCGCGCGCAGCATGGGCGCCATCGTCCGCGCCTTCGACACAAGGCTGGAGGTCAAGCAGCAGGTCGAAAGTATGGGTGCCGAATTCCTGGAGATGGAATTCGAGGAAGACGGCTCCGGCGGCGGCGGATATGCCAAGGTGATGAGCGAAGAGTTCATCAAGGCCGAGATGGAATTATTCGCCGAACAGGCCAAAGACGTCGACATCATCATCACCACGGCACTCATTCCCGGCAGGCCCGCGCCTAAACTGATCACTGCGGACATGGTCAAATCCATGAAACCGGGCTCGGTTATCGTCGATCTGGCAGCCGAACAGGGCGGGAATTGCGAACTCACCGACCCTGGTGTGATCGCGGTTAAGCATGACGTCAGCATTATCGGCTTTACTGACCTGCCTAGCCGAATGGCCGCCCAGTCAAGCCAGCTTTACGGCACGAACCTCGCCCATATGCTGTCCGACCTGACGCCGGAAAAAGATGGCAACGTCAATTTCGATATGGAAGACGATGTTATCCGCGGTTCAACGGTCGTCCATCGCGGCGAGATCACCTGGCCGCCACCCGAACCCAAAACGCCTGCTATCGCGCCGTCGAAACCAACTGACGCGAAGGCCCCCGTCGAAGAGCCGAAGCCCAGGAATATCGGTATGAAATCCGCGATCACGCTGGTGATCGGCGGGCTCGTGCTTGCCGGTCTCGGCACTGTCGCACCGCCGGATTTCATGAAGCACCTGACCGTGTTCGTGCTGGCCTGCTTTGTCGGCTATCAGGTTATCTGGAATGTCACCCCGGCGCTGCACACCCCGCTGATGAGCGTCACCAATGCGATCAGCGGTATCATCGTGATCGGCGCGTTGCTGCAGGTTTCCAGCCCATCCAACCTGGTCACCATTCTGGCCGGGATAGCCATCCTGATTGCCACCATCAATATCGCGGGCGGGTTTCTGGTTACCCAGCGCATGCTCCGCATGTTCCGCAAAAGCTAGGAACGGGAGCAGATTATGAGCGAAGGACTTACAACGGTCGCCTATATCGGGGCGAGCATCCTCTTCATCATGAGCCTCGGCGGTCTGAGCAATCAGGAAACTGCGCGGCGCGGTAATATCTATGGCATTGTCGGCATGGCGATTGCGATCATCGCGACGATCCTGTCGACCCAGATCGACGATTACACGATCCTCATCGGCGCGGTCGTTGTCGGCGGCGCCATCGGCATGTTTGCTGCATCCCGGGTCGAAATGACCCAGATGCCGCAGCTTGTTGCCATTTTGCACAGTTTTGTCGGCATGGCGGCCGTCCTCGTAGGTGTTGCGACCTATGTCGACCCGACATCGGCCTATACGGGTGCCGAAAAGGTCATTCACGAGGTCGAGATTTTCCTGGGCGTATTTATCGGCGCGATCACATTTACCGGGTCGGTTATTGCATTTGCCAAGCTAAAGGGCAGCCTTTCGGGCAAGCCGCTGCTGCTGCCTGCGCGCCACTGGCTGAACCTAGCGGGCATCGTCGCCTCGCTCTGGCTGGGCGTCGAATTTCTCGGCGCGGCCAATCACGATGCCGGTCTGACCCCGCTGCTTATCATGGCGGGGATCGCCTTCCTGATCGGCATCCACCTGGTGATGGCTATCGGCGGCGCTGATATGCCGGTCGTTGTGTCCATGCTGAACAGCTATTCCGGCTGGGCGGCGGCGGCGACGGGCTTCATGCTGTCGAACGATCTGTTGATCGTTGTCGGCGCGCTGGTGGGCTCGTCCGGCGCGATCCTCAGCTACATCATGTGCAAGGCGATGAACCGTAGCTTCATCAGCGTCATTCTCGGCGGATTCGGCACCACCAGCGGCAGCGCCGCGGCGGGCGATGCTGAGCAGGGCGAAGTGATCCCGACCTCCGTCGATGAAACCGCTTCCATGCTGCTGGACGCCAATGAGGTCATTATCGTGCCGGGTTATGGTATGGCGGTGGCCCAGGCGCAGTCTTCGGTCAGCGAGATCACCCGGTTGCTGCGCGACAAGGGCGTCAACGTCCGCTTCGGCATTCACCCTGTCGCCGGGCGTCTGCCGGGCCATATGAACGTGCTGCTGGCCGAGGCCAAGGTGCCCTATGACATCGTGCTCGAAATGGATGAGCTGAACGAGGATTTCCCGACAACCGACGTGGTGCTGGTGATCGGCGCCAACGATATCGTCAATCCCGGCGCACAGGACGACCCGAACAGTCCGATTGCCGGGATGCCGGTGCTGGAAGTCTGGAAGGCCAAGACATCTGTCGTGTTCAAGCGGTCCATGGCAAGCGGCTATGCCGGTGTCGACAACCCGCTGTTCTACAAGGAGAACAACCGCATGCTGTTCGGCGATGCCA
>CAJQLI010000406.1 GCA_905479125.1 uncultured Alphaproteobacteria bacterium
ACCGGAAACTCTAATCAGAAATGGCACAGAACCTGGGGGCTAGACAGGGTAACGGTCAATCTTGCTACCGGCACCGCGACCGATGGCGGTGGCGGGACGGATACCCTGTCCGGTATCGAAAATGTTCTGGGGACAGGAGCCGCAGACAACATTACCGGCGACGATGCCGACAATGTCCTGACCGGCAATGCGGGCAACGACATCCTGTCGGGTGGCGGCGGCGACGATACCCTGTATGGCGGCGCCGGTAACGATACCCTCACCGGCGGTGCGGGCGACGATCTGTTCCAGGGCGGTTCCGGTAACGACAACATGGATGGCGGTGCCGGGACCGATACGGTCACCTATGACAGTGCTGCCAACGGCGTGACGGTCAACCTCGCGACCGGCACCGCAACAGATGGCGTCGGCGACACCGATACGCTGACGAGCATCGAAAACATCATTGGATCGTCCAATGGCGACACGTTCACCGGCAACGGGTCCGTGAACGAGTTCACCGGCGGGGACGGCAGCGATCGCTTCATCATGGGCGAAGGCGGCACCATGGATACCGTACATGGCGGTGCCGGCGGCGGATGGACGGATACGCTGCAACTGATGAATACCGATGCGTCGGCCGTCGGTGGCGGCTGGACGGTCCAGCTCACGACCGGCACGGTCGCAGGCGATGACGGCAGCACCATGACGCTGACGGATGACGCCGCCGGCACCATCACGCTCGAAGACGGCAGCCAGATTGCGTTCGACGGGCTGGAAAGGATCGAATACTAGGCCGCCAACCGGCACTGAATATTCGGATTGCCCTCAATGCGGTCTTACCGGATGACGGAAATACAGTCCTGGCCGAGCCCCTTCAGGGTGGCGCAGAGGTCACGCGCGACGGATTGTTCGGGGATCGCCGCGGTCTCAACGTAGTGAAGGGTATCGCCGCTGCGTGCCACTCGCTGCACGATACGGATATCGACGCCGTAAAGCGCCGCATCCGGGGCACTCGTCAGCCGGTTTTTAAGCCCTTCCGCCTTGGATTGCGCCCGGAACGCGCCCAGTTGCACGACGAAGGCAGGGCTTAGCGCCGAAAGAACCTGTCCGGGCATCGCAGGCACCGTTGAGGGCGCTTTGGCCGGTATCGAGGGCGATACCGGCATTTTAACGACCACGGAGGCCGCTGCCGGTATCGGGCTCGGCATTCGGGTCAGCGTTCGGGGCGGCGCGGTCGTCGCTTCCGGCCCCGGTGTCCCGCTTGCAGTCACGATATCATTCAGATCCCGCAGCTCCATCGGTGGTATGTCGGTTGCTTCTTCCTGGGACGTATCAGGCCCCTCGACCGCGCGCGCTTCGCGAACACCGTCATTCTGCTGCACGGGCGATGTCGCCTCTTCGCCGCCCAGAAGCATCGCGTTGATCAGCAGATCAAGCGGTGTCTCGGCAGGTGCAGTGACGTCCCTGCCCCTGACCTCCCATCGCGCCGTCACCTTGCTCACGGCCGCGGTGAGTTCTTCGACGTTATCAGAACGCAGATTATCGGGCAGAACATTCAGGCCGATCGCGTGCATCACGTCGCTATGGGCGGTGATCAGCTCGACCTGGGTCTGATGTTCATCCGCCTCTGACTGCAGCTGGCGGGTCGCCAGGCGCACCGCTTCGAAATAGTCCGTATTGACGAAATCGGTATCCGACGCGACGAGACGCGAAAGACGGCGGTCAGCGCGGGCAACTTCACGCGCAAGACGCATCTGCTGGGATGCGTTGCGGAACTGGATATACGCCATGTGGGTCTGGGTCATGACCGCCAGTGTCACCGCCAGGCGTTGCTGACGTGCGAGTTCGCCCCGTTTCTCCGCCTCATCCATCTTGCTGGTGCCGGAAAACAGGTCGAAGATATTCATGCCGAGCTGAAACCCGGTGCTGATCCAGTTCGGTGTCAGATTGAATGTGTCGCTGCTGTAATTCTGCCCCGCCGTCACCTTCGCACCCGGCAACATGTCGAAGAGCGCTTCCCGCGCCTGCCATTCGCTCATGCGCTCGTTATAATCTTCGACCCGGAGTTCAGGGCGGTTTTCAAGCGCATGCTTCTCCATCTCCGCCAGCGACATCGGCAGAACCGGCATCGCCGATGCCAGCGTCGTGGTCGCCAGTTTGAAGGGCGTTCCGGGCCGAATGTTCAAATGTTCCGCCAATGCGCCGCGGGCTTCGCGCAATTCGCGCTGAACGGTCAGCGCCTGGCGCACGGATTCAACAATTTCACGCCGGTAGGCAACCGACTTGACCACATCGTTCGCGCCGGATTTTTCCATCGCGCGGGATTCACGCATGGCAACCTTGATATTGCGGGCAATTGCCTGAACCTTGCCCATCAAACGTTCCGCGCCGGCCGCCCGCCAATAGGCGGTGCGGACTTCGCGGATAATATCCTGCAGGGCTTTGCGCTCTTTTTCGCGGGCGATCGGGACTTCATCCGCCTGTTGCTTCGCCCGCGCATAAGACACACCCAGATCCAGAATATTCCAGGTGATACCGGCACTCGCGGTTCCTGTAATCCTGTCGTCGCTGGCTGAAAGCTCCTCGTTCGTCGCGTTGCGCGCCGCATCGAGGTCGAGACTGGGGAGCATCTCGAAGCTTTTGGTCTGCAACTCCGCATCTTCGATTTCGCGTTCGATCTGCTTTACCCGGCGCTGAAGGTTGAATGCGACGGCACGCGCGATTGCCTGATTCAGCGTTATCGGCTCAGCCGGCACGAACTCCAGCTGGGCAATAAGCTTCAGGTCCCCTGCCGTTCGGGCATTCCGGTCTTCGCTGGTCAGGGGCTTGGGCATTATCGAACAGCCGGAGACAATGCCGAGAATGGCCAATGATCCCATAAGGCGGTATCCGAGACGCTGAGACATGATCCTCTTTCGGCCCGCCAGCCCCGCGCGGATGGATTCCGCGCATCAATGGCAGACACCCCCCGATTACGCCGTATTGATAAAAAATCCGTAAAATTGAAGATATTCTGCGCACGCGCCCCGCATAGGCAGTCAGGAGCCGGCGTATATCTGTGAGCTGCGCGAAAAGGATTTGTAGCGCGGACGTGTTTCTCTCAACTGCGAAATCCTGATAGCTTTGGTGTCTCAAAATCGGAAAGAGCCAACCATGCGTCAGGACGCCATCGCCCCGGGTTATACAAGCGCGCAGACAATTGCCGTCCTCGCCGGCTCCAGCGTGATGCTGACGATGAGCATGGGGATGCGCCAGAGTTGGGGCCTGTTCTCAGTCCCGATTACGCAGGACCTTGGTATTTCCGTCGCCGATTTCATGCTCGCAATCGCGATACAAAACCTCGTCTGGGGCGCGACCCAGCCGATTGTCGGCGCCTATGCGGACAAGTTCGGCAGCCGGTGGGTCGCGGTCCTCGGCACCCTGCTCTACGCAGCCGGTATCGGCGTCACGATGGCCGCGACCGGCTCGCTGATGTTGATCATCGGGCTTGGCGTGATGGTCGGCGTTGCCATGTCGTGCACGGCACTCATGCTCGCCCTTGCCGCCTCGGCCCGCGCCGTATCGGCGACCAAGCGCACGCTTATACTGGGGATAATCTCCGCAATGGGGTCCGTGGGTTCGTTCATCGCCGCCCCGCTTGCAGAAGGGCTGATTTCAAGCCATGGCTGGCTCATCGCGATGGTCGCGTTCCTCGGTCTCTGCGTCGTGATGCTTCCGGGCGCTTTCTTCACGGGTTCAGGGGACAAAGCGTCAGCCGAAGCCAACCGCAACTCGACACAGCCGGATGCCACGCTCACCCTTCGCCAGGTGCTGAAAGACGCGGCAGGCCATACGGGATACGTCATTACCGCCGTCGCATTTTTTGTCTGCGGTCTGCAATTGATCTTCATCGCCATGCATCTGCCGAATTACCTGGCACTTTGCGGTCAGGCACCCTGGCTGGGGGCGACCGCGCTCGGTGTTATCGGCGCCTTCAATGCCCTCGGCTGCTACCTTCTGGGCTGGCTGGGCAGCAAATACCCGAAACACGTAGTCCTCGGAGTCGTCTATATCCTGCGATCAGCCCTTATCATAATCTACTTCATGCTGCCGGCGACCCCGGCCACAACGCTGATCTTCGCTGCTCTCATGGGGGTTTTATGGCTTGGAGTCGCCCCGCTCGTCACCGGGTTCGTCACACAGATATTCGGGCTCAAATACGTTGCCACGCTGATCGGCATTGCTTTCTTCTTTCACCAGGTCGGCTCGTTCATCGGCGTCTGGGGTGCCGGGCTGATCGTCGATTCCCTGGGCTCGTACGATCTTGCGTGGCAGATCGCCGTTGTCATCGGCATCGGCGCCGGAATAGCGCAGATATTTGCCAACGACCAACCTAAAGCCGGTATTCCGACCCCCGTAGCGGCCTGACCGGATCACGTAACCCGGAATGTCTTCAAACCCGTATAAGCTGTTGGATTCCGGATAACGTCGTATGAACGCCCTTCGTAACAGCGCCGCATTTTTCCTGTCGCACCCAATCGCCCGACGTCAATATCTACGGACGATCTTGCGCATTTTGAGTTGGCAGATTCTCAGCCGCCTGCATTCGGTGATAACCGTACGCTGGATCGGGGGGACAAAGCTGACCGTTTCCCGCGGCGCCAGGGGCGCGACGGGCAATCTTTATTACGGCCTGCATGAATTCTCGCCCATGGCATTCACCATACATATGCTCCGCCCGGGCGATGTTTTCGTCGATGGCGGCGCCAATATCGGCACCTATACCCTGCTGGCCTCCGCAATCGCGGGTGCTCATACCGACGCATTCGAGCCGGACCCCGGAACCATCGAACACCTTGCTGCCAATATCGAGACAAACGCGATCTCGGATCGGGTGACGGTTCATGCCTCGGCATTGGGAGATCGCATAAAGCGGGTATCGTTTACCTCGGGTCTGGACACGATGAATTTCGTCAGCGACCGGGGTGATCAAACCGTGCAGATGACCACGCTCGATTCCCTGTCCCTCTCACCCGCCCTCCTGAAGCTCGACCTGGAAGGCGGCGAGCAAAGCGCTGTCGCCGGCGCGGAACGAACATTGCGCGATCCGAAGCTATTGGCGATCATTTGTGAAGATAACGCCCCGGAGATGGCCGCTCTGCTGGCAGAATACGGGTTCGAACGATACGGGTACGACCCTTTCGAACGTCGGCTCTCGCCCGAACCGAGGGCATTGCCGGAAAACGGCATCTTCATCCGCGAACTCCAGCGAGTATCGGCCCGCGTTTCAACTGCGGACAGAACATCGGTGTTCGGCGAACCCGTCTGAACACCGAAGGCACGATAGCGCCCTGCAGTCTGCCGACGAAAACCCCGCAGCATCGTTGCTACGGACATCCGGACCGGTCAAACGAACGTATCCTTCATACACGCTCTTCGTTGCCCTGAAAGTCATTCAATGTCAGCCCCTCTACCCCGCCGCGACATATTGAAAGCCGGTATCTCGGCCACCGCGCTGGCATCGGTTCTGCCGCTCCTGGTAGCATCGCAAACGGCTTTTGCAGGAAGCAGCCAGACCGTAACAGCCACTGCTGGAATGGCAAAGGCTCTGCGCTCAATCGGCGGTAACGTCTGTCTCGAAGCCGCAATACGTCTGGAAGGGTTCTCAGACGACGCAGAGCGGTTCAGCCTCCACCTTCGGCAAGCAGGGCTCGACCAGGCGGATGCCAAGCGTCTCGCCGCCGCGC
>CAJQLI010000407.1 GCA_905479125.1 uncultured Alphaproteobacteria bacterium
GTCTCGTTCTGGGATCGAAGCGACATATCGAAGGCCTCGTTCGATGATGCCGTGTGAGCACCACCGATGCGGTAAGGCCCGTACAGGTATAGCGGTGCGCCGGCGGGTAACAGTTTCGCTGCATTCCGCATCAGCCCCTCGGTCGCGTCCCAGGGAGATATGTGGATGACATTGATGCACATCATTGCGTCCGCGCTGTCGATCGGCAGGATCACGTCGGATGCGTTGATTGGTAGCGGTGCGCAGAGGTTGTCAGTTCCCGCAGCCTCGCGCCAGGCGGCAATGCTTTCCAGGTTCAGGTGGTCCGGATCGCTCGGCTGCCAGCGGAGATTCGGAAACAGTCCGGCGAAATAAATACTGTGTTCGCCGGATCCGCTGCCGATTTCCAGCACGGTGCCGGTGGCCGGCAGGTAGCGTCTTAAAACATCGGCAATCACGTCCCGGTTACGGGCGGTGGCCGGAAAATGACGGGCTTTTTCTGATGGTGTGTTCATGCGCTGACCATAACCCAGTCGCCGCGCCGTTGCACGATCCGGTGCTGAACACTTTATGTGATTTGCTGACCCAGCGATCCTGTGATAACACGCCATATGCTTGATAGATTTAAGGCCTTTTTCGAGGTCAAAAAGGCGGTTGGCGGCGGCGAAGCCGGTGGCCATACCCCGGATGAATTCCACTTGGCGGCGGCCGTACTGCTTGTGTATGCCGCCACGGCGGATGCCGAGTTCGGCGCAGCCGAACGCGACCGTATAGAGTGGCTTTGTGAACATCGTTTCGAAATTGGCCATGATGAGGCGCATGAGCTAATCCAGGCGGCCGAGCAGCGGGTTGAGAATTCGGTCCAGCTTCTCGAATTTACCCGTACCATCAAGGACGGTTTTTCCTACGAGGAACGTATCCATCTGATGGAGATGCTCTGGGAAGTCGTGTATGCAGACGAAATTGTCGAGGCGCATGAAGCGTCTTTGATGCGCCAGATCGCCGGTCTTATCTACGTTGATGACCGCGATAGCGGGATTGCCAGATCGCGGGTACGTGCGCGGATTGATGCCGGAAATTAGTGCCGGTGGCGCAGATTTATAAAAGTTGTTGGTTGGGGCTTTAAAAAATACTAGTTTGCCCGGACGCATTTGCGGCACGATGCCGCGGGGATTTAACACATCGGGTCGGATAGCTTATCCATGCCCGCTTAAACGAATACGGAGAATAGTATGACGTACGTCGTCAACGATGCGTGCATCAAGTGCAAGTTCATGGATTGCGTCGAGGTATGCCCGGTGGATTGCTTCTACGAGGGTGAAAATATGCTGGTCATTCACCCCGATGAATGCATCGATTGCGGCGTTTGCGAACCTGAATGCCCGGTGGAAGCAATTCGCCCGGACACGGATGACGGTTCCGATAAATATCTCGAAGTTAACCGCAAGTTCGCTGAAATATGGCCGAACATCACCCGGAAGGGTGAATCGCCCGCGGATGCAGACGCCTGGCGCGATAAAGAGAATAAATTCGAAGAACACTTCAGCGAGAGCCCCGGACAGGGCACCTGAACCTTCCCGCCTTCGGGCGGATTCGAGGAAATTCCGGATGCTGCGCGGCTACAGGCTGCGCAGCATTTTTTTGTATAATTGCAGCAGTATCGGCTGGTTAACGCCTGGTTCGCGGGGCGTGGGCTAAAACGCTGTTATTTCACCTATTTTTGTGATACTCACCTTCTGCCTGACCGGCGGATAGACGGACAGATATTCCTCAGCCCTTCACCGATGTCCAGCTGACGTGGCCTGTATGCAGGCGACCGTCTCCGGGAGTGGTTGAGTTTGTTCGGTCTGGCATTGGCAAACGGAAATTAGAATTGAGAGTGAGCGATGGCACAGGCCAAAACGACTGCTAAATCCAAAGCGAAGACTGCGCCGAAAGCGGCAGCCAAGTCTTCAGCTAAATCTGCGGCTAAATCAGCGAAACCGGCGGCGAAGGCGGCAAAACCCGCGGCAAAAACTTCAACAGCCAAGACGGCTGCGGCAAAGAAGCCCGCCGCGAAGACGGCAACGGCCAAATCCTCCGCGGCGAAGGCCGCGCCAAAAGCCGTCGCCAAACCTGCTGCTGCCAAGCCCGCGGCCAAACCTGCTGCAAAACCGGCCGCGAAGAAGACGGCCAAGAAGCTGCCCTTTACGCGTGGCGATTATGTCGTCTATCCGACCCATGGTGTCGGAAGGGTGACCGGCGTGGAGAAACAGGAAATCGCAGGTTTTAATCTGCAGCTTTTCGTTATCCTGTTTGAATCAGAAAAGATGACGCTGCGTGTCCCCGTCGACAAAGTTGCTGATTCCGGTTTGCGCAAGATCAGCTCCAAAGACAAGATGATGGCCGTGATCGGTACGCTGAAGGGCCGTGCGCGGTCAAAACGGACGATGTGGAGCCGTCGCGCCCAGGAATATGAAGCCAAGATAAATAGCGGAGATCCGGTGGCGATCGCCGAAGTGGTCCGCGATCTTTATCGTGCCCCCGGGCAGCCGGAGCAGTCTTACAGTGAGCGACAGATGTACGAGGCTGCGCTTGAGAGGCTGGTCAATGAATATGCTCTCGTCGAAAAACTGGATGTCGATGCGGCAACTGAAAAGTTGGAGACCGTGCTGAGCGGCGCATAGGATCCAGACGCATTTTGGAAAAAGCCCGTCCTTGTGACGGGCTTTTTTTATGTGCCGTAGTTTTCGTCCAGCGACCACACACCGATAGTGCCGTCACGCCCGCGGATTTCGTGTGTGCCGACAGAGACCAGGCCGTTGCGATCTTCGGCGAGTGCCGCTGTCGCATCGCTGATGAGTATTTTGGCGTCGCTTGCCTGTCCGATTGATTTGGACAGTTGTTCGAGCCGGGCCGCGACGTTCACCGCATCGCCCACCAGTGTGTAATTGATGCGCCCCGGCGCCCCGATATTTCCGACGAGCGCATCTCCCGTATGAATACCGATACGGACGCAGGGCGCGACGCGATTTGTGAGCCGGCGGGTTGAATTGTCTTCCGTCACGCGGCGACGTATCTGCCGTGCCGCGCGGATTGCGCGGTCAACATTCACGCCGGTGTCGTCGGGCTCCCAGAAGGCCATGACGGAATCACCGATATACTTGTCGACAGTACCACCTTCGGCTTCGATGCAGTCTACGAGGATAGCGAAGTGTTCATTCAGCATGGCGGCCGTTTCTGCAGCGGGCATGTGCTCCGACAACGTTGAGAAGCCGACGATATCGGTAAACATCACCGTGATTGCGCGGTTTTCTGATTCGAACGGAGTCTCTCGCGCCATCAAGCGGCGCACCAGCTGCTGAGGCACATAGGTCTCGAACCAGCGCAGGCCCGTTGTCATGCGATTGAAAGCATCCGCTGCTTCATCAAGCTCTCTCAGGCGGCTCGGTTTGAGCCGGGCAATGTGGTTCATATCCAGTTCTGCGATAGATGCCGACCCGGCGGCCAGCGCCCGGATAGGCGCGCTTATCCGGCGCCCCAGGTATATAGCGGACACAACGCAGATCAGGATGACAACGATACCTGCGATGCCGGCGCGCAGGAGACGCCGGAACTCGTCGCCGAGCCCGTCTTCGGGCCCTGCATAGATACCCACCGTGAAGGGTTCCGGCCCGAAGCCCGTCAGTTCCCGGTATAGAAAAAGATAGTTCTCGCCGTTGATATTCATGCCGTGGCCACTGGTCTGTGCGTCCAGATCGATGAACAGCCGGCGCCTGTTTTCAGAGCTCCATAGTTTGGCCAGAACCGGGTCCCCGATATCTTGCAGCCCGGGCAGGGGAATATCGGATTGCCGTTTGAATTTGCCGCGTTCCATGTTGCGATGCGCCAGAACATGGTCTCGGCCGTACAGCACGAAACGGTTATCCGCGAGCGGCACTGCACCGGATCTGGCGATAAACCTGGACAGCGCGTTGACCGTTACGGCGGTTACAAGCATTCCGCGGAATATATCGCCTTCCCATATCGGTGATCGGATCGAAATCATCGTGGCCTCAACTTCCGGAAGCCAGATCGGTTGTTCCCAGTATGGCTGAAATCGTTGTCGCGCGACGTTGATTGCGCGGAGCAATGACTGGTCGATGTTCGGGGATTCATCGGATATCTGCCCCCGTCCACGCTGGACCCGCACAATTCTGCCATCCGGGTAAATGAACCCCATCCCGAAAACCTGGTCGGTCCCGGCCATGCTCGTCAGCAGTGTTTCCGCAAGTGTCTTGCGATCGTCGAGATCGATTTGGCCGGTATCGATCATCCGGGTGATATATTCTGTCAGTTCCCGGACGGGTGCGAGATGTCGTCGCGTTTCCCTGACCAGCGACAAAACGGCGAAATGTGCATTCTCAGCCAGTAACTCGCGTGTGTTTTTCTGCGCGCTCCACATGGTAATGCCCTGAACCATGACCATCCCGACAAGCATCAACGTGCCGAAACCAAGAACGAGCGCTGTCGTCACGGACGGTTTTATCCGTCTGCGTTTTTCCGTGTCGGGCAGCATTGGCAGTTGATCATCGGTCATAACAAGAACGTAAGCCTTCCGACCCCTTGCAGCAAAGTGACGGTATTCGTCGGCGTGATCCCGGTCAGTGTCAGTTCGCCGTCACCACCAGCTTGAGTTTCTGTCCCGGACGCAGGCGGTCTTTGCGGGAAATGCCGTTCAGGACCTCGAACCGCTCGACCTTGTAGTCGCTATAGGGCAGACGGCGAGCAAGGCTTTCCACGGTGTCCCCCCGGCGGGCGGTAATGATGCGGAGCACGAGCGGACGCAGGCGGGATGCCTCGGCGGGGCTGAGGGTCCGAAAACTGTATGTCGTCCGCCGGAGGCCTGTTGCGAGGCCTTTGGTATCCGCCCCGGTGGTCAGGAAAATCATCCGATAGATGGTCTGCGTGTCGATCCGATACGCCGTGAGCCGGGCATCGAACGTGCCGTTACTGGTGCGTATCTGTGTTGTTGCCGTGGCGGCATCGAGGCCGTTGACGCGAATGGTTTCAAGATCGCGCAGGCGCATTTTGCCGCCCCAGATCCGGCTCAGGTAGTATTCCATCGATCCATCGGCAGGTTTGCTGGCCCGGTCAAAAATGATGCGCGATTTGTTCGGGCCGAATGCAAGGACTGCCTTGCTGGAATTCATCAGGTGGAAACCCGTCGGCACCGAAAAGGCAAAGCGCAGTTTGGGATGAAGAAAGTCCTGTCCGCGGATGAAGCCTTCTGCGGGATCGCCGCCATAGAGCAGGCCATCCAGTTTTGACAGGTAGATATCTTTTGCCGTCATCGGGTTCCGGACATTGGTCTGGCGTGCCAAAGCGGTGGCGCGTTTGACGCGGGCGGCCGGCGCCGGATGTGTCGCCAGATAGTTGAACTGGTCGACCGTATCCGGTGATTCGCCCCGGCGCAGCGCCGTCAGCCGCGTATCGGCGCGAAGCTTCGCCAGGAACCCGGCCATCGCTGCAGGGTCGAAGCCGGCGCGTGACAGGTATCTCACGCCAAGACCGTCCGCTTCGTATTCGTTGTCGCGTGAAAAACTCTGGAGCAGTGATACCGCACCCAACTGGCCGACCTGGGCGGCCTGCCTGCCGGCCAGGATGCCGACCGCCGCGAGGCCGATATTCGCCAGCAGCGACTGTCCGTGCCGGCGTGCATGATGGAGTGCCGTGATATGCCCGATTTCATGGGCCAGAACGCCCGCGAGCTGTGCTTCGTTATCCGCCAGGGCCATCAGCCCGCGCGTGATATAGACATAACCGCCGGGGGTCGCGAAGGCATTGATGATATCGGAATTCAACACCGTGAACTTGAACTGCAGGTCCGATCGTTCCGATGTTTTGGCCAGTAACTGTCCGATACCGTCAACGTAGCGTTTCAGTTCGGGTGTTCCGTATTCACCACCGAATTCCTTGATGATCTTCGGATGGTTTTGCCGTCCCATCTGGATTTCATCGGCCTGCGAAAGCCCGCCGGTAAAGGTCGTGCCGCCGGTGGCGGGGTTTTTCGCGCAGCCGGCCAGCAGGGCGGCAAGCAGCCCCGCGGCGGCCAGGGACGGAATCAGGGTCAGGACACGTTTCACGGCTTCACTCACTGGGTTAGGATTCACTGGGTCAGGATTTCAATCTGCTCAGGGTGCGTCACGGATATCATGGCACCGTTCCGGCGAACCAGCCAGCCACGTACGCGCAACCGTCGATCCTTCATGCCGATTATATCAATACGCGCCGCGCGAAACAGTTTCAGGTGTCTGGGGGCGATCGACACGGTGAAGTCGGATCGCCAGTCCGCGCCGAAATTCAGATAGCCCCGCCCGTGGACGATGGCAGTGCTTTTCACCGTTCCTTCGACAAGCTGAAAGGTGCCGATATGGCGGTCGGTGTCCGCAGCATCGATGATGCGGTACCAGTCCAGTGCCCAGATACCCCGGCCCGCCGCGCGGGCCGTGCGTTCCGCGGCATAGAGTGCGGCTGCATGGGTGCGGTTGTCCGGGAACGTATAGACGCGTGCAAGACCCCGCAGCAGCATCTCCCGCTGAATCCAGGTCTTGCCGACATACATCTGGGCGAGAAGACGGCCCCAGCGGTCATGGGGTTGCCCCGGATATTCCAGACGGACCTGGCGGTCCCGGCTGAGGTCTGTGAGTACTGTCTTTGCTTCGGCTCCGAGGGGCCAGGGGCGGAAACCCTTGCGCCCGAGCGGCAGTTTTGGTGCCTGAATGCCCGTCAGCCGGACTTCCGCGCCGGTATTCAGCCGGACCGTATCGCCATCAACAACCGCCGTCACGGTCGCTGTTTTCACGGCGACCGGGTTTTGCGCCGGAAGCTTCCGGGCGGCGGCATCCGGCGGGCCTGAAATCAGAACAACGAGTGACGCGATCCCGATGTAAAAGGTCATTGCCCGCAGGCAGCCGGTCCCGGGACAGGGCGTTGCCCTGCGGCGGTCGGTAGCAGGCTTGTTGAATAATCCGTTCATTCCGGTTCGCCCTTGCCTCGGTCTTTTCCGACGGTAATATACCCCGCCGCCATCGCCTGTCCCGGGCGATGGCGGTTTAATTCTAGCCGGAGCTTACAACGTGATCGAGCGGCGCCTCCGCGATCAACTCTACCCGTCAATCGAACCGTATGAGACCGGCAGACTTGCACTCGACGGTATTCACACGATGTACTGGGAGCAATCCGGTCATCCCGGCGGGCTGCCCGTGATTTTTCTGCATGGCGGTCCCGGTGCGGGTGCAACCTCCGTGCATCGGCGGTTTTTCGACCCCAGCACCTACCGGATTATTATTTACGATCAGCGGGGCGCCGGGCGTTCGAGCCCCCGGGGCGAACTGACCGATAACACCACCGCTGACCTGATCGCCGATATCGAGGCGCTCCGTGAACATCTCGGCATCAAGCAGTTCCTGCTATTCGGCGGGTCCTGGGGCAGCACCCTGGCGCTGGCCTATGCAGAGGCCCACCCGGATCGCTGTCTCGGACTGGTGATCCGGGGGATATTCCTTGGCCGGCCGAGCGAGGTTGACTGGTTTCTCTATGGGTTGAAAACGGTTTTCCCGGAAGCCTGGCGCAACCTGGTATCGGTCCTTCCGGAACAGGAACGGGGCGATATTCTGGCCAGTTTCTACCGGCGTCTCCTCGACGAGGACCCGAAGGTGCACCTGCCGGCGGCTCGCGCCTGGAGCCGCTATGAAGGCGCGTGTTCCACCCTGCATCCCAGCCCGGAAACGGTTGCTGCCTTCGGCGAGGAATCGATGGCCTACGCACTGGCCCGGATCGAGACCCATTACTTCACCAACGGCAATTTCATGTCGGATAACCAGCTCCTGGATAATCTCGGCGCGATTACACATCTGCCGTGTACGATTATCCAGGGCCGCTACGACATGATCTGTCCGATCACGACGGCCGATGAGCTGCACCGCGCCTGGCCGGGCTCGGAAATGATTATCGTGCCCGATGCGGGGCATTCGGCGATGGATTCCGGGGTGCGCGAGGCGCTGGTCACGTCGACTGAACGTCTGAAGCATAAATTTGCCGGTTGAAGGCCGGAAATTGCGGGCATGCCTTTTCACGGTGTATACAAATCAACTACACTGCATGTTAAGAGGCGGCATCAAGCGCTTCGTCCGGCAGGGTATCAGCGTAGGGGGCTGTGTTCAGTGAATACGATACTAAGAGTTTTCAAGACGTTTGCGTTGTGTGCTGTTCTGGCGACACCTGTCTCTGCGGCGGCAGATGACCCGGATTTCCTGACCGTCTCGGTTGGCGCGTTCGATCTTGTACAGGATCATGATCAGGCTGTGGAATTCCGCGCTGAATACCGGTCCGATAAAAAGATCTGGATATTCAAACCTTTTATCGGCGCGATGGGGACCACGGATTCGGCATTTTACGGCTTTGGCGGCGTTCTGGTCGACGTGTTCTTCGGTAAACGCTGGGTGCTGACACCCAGCTTCGCGGCCGGGTATTACGATAACGGCGATGGCGTCGACCTGGGACATGAAATCGAATTCCGTTCCAGTATCGAACTGTCTTACCGGTTCGATAACCGCACCCGTCTCGGGCTGTCGTTCTATCATCTCTCGAATGCCAGTATCGGTGACACCAACCCGGGGACCGAGGTGCTCAGCGTCGTCTATTCGATCCCGCTCGGGTCGGGAAACTGACGGCAGCGGGTCTTTAACTGCCAAGTTGCATCTTGCGCCTGCATTGGGCTACATCACGGCTACGGCCCCGTAGCTCAGCCGGATAGAGCGACAGATTCCTAAT
>CAJQLI010000408.1 GCA_905479125.1 uncultured Alphaproteobacteria bacterium
ATTCTCGATGACCAAACTGTCTCGATAGAGGGTTGCCATATTTTCTGAATTTTTAGTTTGTGCCCAACTCACCTCCGCACTTCCAATAAGCACGGCAACGGTCAGACAGATGGTGGTCAGTTTCATTTATTCCTCCGCTTAGGCAACCACTCCCTCGCCAACTTGTGTGCTGCCTCGATCTGGGCGGGGGTCATTGCTTCGGCAAGGTCAGCAGCCCGCTGGTCGCCAGTTCTCTCCAATTGTCGATATAGGCCTGTTGGCTCTCAAGGTGCTTCGCGCAAACTGTAACCCCCGCGATAATAGCTTGAACCTCTTTTTTGAGGTCCCCGTTTATCTTTGCCGACTCCATATTGGCATTGATTCCGGTCAGCTCCACTGACGGCATTTCGTCCATCGCAACCTGCGCGTACCTCCATGTAGCCTTGAACCGTGACTGGGAGAATTCTTTAGGAGATGTTCCAAGGTTGGAAACAACGAAAGTCATACCAACTGCTAATTTCGCCCCGTTTCCAAAATTACTGAATTGTTTCGCTAGCGCGGGTTTCTCCCAGACCCGATTTAGATCAGATATTGTTTCATATAACGCCGCGCACCTTGCCCATGTCCGAGCTTCCTTGTGTTTGTCCCCTGAAAACAGAAAGTCCTCTTGTGTGACGTATGGCGCTCTTTCAGAATCTTCCGCCGCTGAAACAGGCGAGGCCAGCAGCAGGAAGGCGGTCAGGATTATTAGTTTCATTTCTTACTCCGCACAGCGAACCAATCCGCCGCCAGCTTCTGTGCCTCTGCTTCTAATATCCAGAAGGGTTGATCAGCTGGCTGCTTCCTGCTCGGGTATCAGCCACTTCGATTGAGCGCGATACCCTGTCATGTTTATGAGAACCACGGCCCAGTGCTGCCATGCACGCAAATAAAATACGCTGAGCCAGACACCTAAAGGGCTTTTGTCCTTGCTCTCTTTCGTGAAATGGACTGGAAGCCCATTTTGGAAACCAGTTTTACCGCTACGCTTTGAGTTTTTATAAACTCCCGTGGCATAGTCTGGATGTTCGCACAGCCAGTTTTCTTGATCAAAAAATGTACAGTTAACCAATTTAGAGGGCGAGAGGCCGCTCATATAAACCACCTCGGCCCTCTCTCTATTCAAGCGATATGTCGTCGGACCTAGCGCAGAAATATGGCAATCAGTTTCTGATTTTCGCTTCAAACTCCATGCAGCATCAAAATCGAGCCCCACCGCATAATGTGCAAATGGTAAAATCCGCGCGCTGCTGTTTAAACAAACTGCCGGATATGCGGTTATCTCTTCCGGACCGTCAGAGCATCCCGCCAGCAGCATCAGGGCTGTCAGGCAGGTTAGTAGTTTCATGGTTCCTCCCGGCGTTTCTCTCAGCCTACCGGAAGACGGGCGCTCGGCAAATTGCCTGGGATCAAGTCTGTCGGATTCCAGCATCCGTCTCATCAGGATTGCCACGCTTATGCGTGGTCGCGAGAATCCAGCTTATTTATTGAGGGGCGGGATAGGTTTTGTCACCTACAGTGTCACCTATTCCAGCCAGAAAAGACAAACGACGGCATCAATCCCTTGAAAACCGCCGTTTTATTGCCTGAAAAATGGTGGGCGATACTGGGATTGAACCAGTGACCCCTTCGATGTCAACGAAGTGCTCTCCCGCTGAGCTAATCGCCCGATGCCTGTTAAGGCGGGGGGTTTTTATCGTTTCCGGCGGGCTATTGCAAGCGCGTCGGCGCGCCGGGTCGAATTATGCGGGCAATTATGCGGGCCATGATGCGGTCGGGGCCGAAATCAGGCAGCTTCTTCCTGGAGAATACGGTCAACCTCCTGCACCAACTCGCGCAGGTGGAAGGGTTTCGACAGGATCTTGGCGTTGCGGTTGGCGCCGGTTTTCTGGGCGTTGAGGGCAACGGCGGCGAAACCGGTGATGAACAGCACCTTTATGTCCGGCAGGTGCGCGGTGGCGCGCTGGGCGAGCTCTATGCCGTCAATGCCGGGCATCACGATATCCGCCAGCAGCAGATCATATTCCCGCAATTCCAGCGCGGCTATGGCCTCGACACCATCCTCGCAGGACGTAACCATGTGGCCGGCCTTGCCGAGAGCCTTGCCGAGAAAGGTGCGCAGAGATGAATCGTCTTCCGCGAGGAGAATGCTTGCCATTATCGATCAGTCCGCCACTACAGGATAAACATAAATGCACCCGGGAAGGGAGCGTCACTCGACACTATTGCTAACCGCTGGCGATTAGGAAAGCGTAAACGTCGGCCCGCGGATACGGAAACGGGCTCCCCCGCGGCAACGCCGCTTTTTGCCTGAATTTATGGTTAATTTTTTATTGATCGAACAGGCAACACCTGACGTCAAGGGCGGCTTCAATCCCCAAAGCCCGCCGCGCACGCCGGATGACAAGCGAGCCCGTTTGGGCTAAATCAGGATGATGTCTTCTACAAAATCTTTCCCGCCGGCCACGGGCGAAAACACGCCTGAACCCGTCGCCGCATACGATATCCGCACCCCGGATAGCCATTCGGTGCCGCTGGTGTTTGCGTCGCCGCATAGCGGCCGCGACTATCCGCCGGAATTTGTCGCTGGCGCCCGGCTCGACCCCGTGGCGCTGCGCCGATCCGAAGACGGGTTTGTCGATGACCTGTTCGCCGCGGCGCCGGAATACGGCGCACCATTGCTGCGGGCACTGTTCCCACGCGCTTTCATCGACGCCAACCGCGAGCCGTTCGAGCTTGACCAGGAGATGTTTTCAGACCCCCTGCCCGGCTACGTGAACACCGAGTCCAGCAGGGTCGCCGCCGGGCTGGGGACAATCGCCAAGGTAGTCTCCAGCGGACAGGATATTTATCCCCGGAAGCTGACCTTCGCCGAGGCGGCGGAGCGCATAGATTCCTATTACAGGCCTTATCACAAGGCGCTGGAAACCCTGATCACGGATACAAAGCGGAAATTCGGCTACTGCGTTGTCGTGGACTGCCATTCGATGCCGTCAATAGGCGGCCCGCTGGACCCCGATGCCGGACGCGGCCGTGCCGAGTTCATCATCGGCGATTGTTTCGGCAGTGCCTGCGCGCCCTACATCACCGACGCGATCGAACGCGTGATCCGAGGCTGCGGCTACGCGGTCGCCCGCAACAAACCATTCGCCGGCGGATTCACAACCCGCCATTACGGCCAGCCGCGCGATGGTGTGCACACGGTGCAGATAGAAATCAACCGCGCGCTCTATATGGACGAGATCAATATCCGAAAGAACGACAATTTCGACCGGGTCGCAGCACAGATGACCGACGTCGTTGCCGCCCTCGCTCGTCTAACCGCACAGGACCTTGCCGCAGAGTGAGACAACGGGCGACCCTGGTGCCTGAAATGGCCTTGCGAGCGGCGCAGATGCAATCCCGTGACCAGGTGCCGACCGCCCGATGAATACCCTCGCCGCAGCAGACCATTCATCACGCATCCGCAACGCCGTCCTGACGGACACCACGCGGATTGCCGAGATCTATGCCCATTACGTCCGCACCAGCGTCGCCACGTTCGAGGAAACGCCCCCCGATGCGGTAGAGATCGCTGCGCGGTTCCACCGGGTAACGACACTGGGCCTGCCCTGGATCGTCATCGAAGATGCTGCCGGCGTCCAGGGCTACGCCTATGCCGGCCCGTTCCGCGACCGCTCCGCCTATAGGTTTTCAGTGGAAGATTCGATCTACATCGATGCCGGTCACCTGCGCTGCGGCTATGGCACACGCCTGCTGAACGAGCTGATTTCCCGTTGCGAGGCGCTGGGCAAGCGCCAGATGATCGCTGTTATCGGCGGATCGCAATCGGCAGGGTCAATCGGCCTACATAGCCGCCTCGGCTTTGAAACTGCCGGGGTTCTGCCTTCTGCAGGGTTCAAGTTTAACGACTGGGCGGACTCGGTCCTGATGACCCGCACCCTTGGAGAAGGCGGCGCCACCCCACCGGAGACAGAAAGTTAAAATATTGCATCGCACAATTTTAACGGGCGGGAAAGTTTAGAGCCGAGCGAACAATTTCCGTATACCAGCCAGCACAAATTTTACCATCCTGTTGATGTTAAACAAAAAAAGACCGCTCCGAAGAGCGGCCTGAGTTTGATAGGGAGGAAACGTCCAAGAAAGGTAAGGAACACAAATCGCTTGGACAACCAACTTGTGTTGCAATGCAATATATGGACACCCCCCCATCGCTTCAAGAAAAAAATGACTGTTTTCATCATTTTTTTAAGTTTTGGAGGTAAGGTTAAGAACAGTTAACCCTGTATTCATGTGCACCGCACAAATTATCGGCATACGCACCTGAATTGGCACAAAAATTGCTCATAATCGGAAATGCGCATGCACCCCACCGGATTCATTATTGCCGCCGGCCTTCTGACGACGCTCACCTTTGGGCTGACCACACCCGCACGCTCCATGTCCGCCGAATCTGGGAATCACAAGGCAAATTCAACGGTTTGTCGCCAGATTGTCAGCCAAACCGAGCAAGCGCTGAAACTGCCCATCGGAATCATGCAGGCGATATCGCTGGCTGAATCGGGACGCTGGGACAAATCCAGCCGGTCACATTTTGCCTGGCCATGGACCGTAATGGCCCAGGGCAAGGGTC
>CAJQLI010000409.1 GCA_905479125.1 uncultured Alphaproteobacteria bacterium
GCATTTACCCTCTATAGATAGGGGTAAACGGGAATCATCTATGCAATTCTTCGAAAAGTCTAAAATTTGTGACAGGTGTATGGTCGTCACCGCGTATACAAAGCCTCCAGCGCGTCGCCGAAATTCTCGCGGATCACGTGACGGCGGATTTTCATCGACGGGGTCATCATGCCGTTATCGGTGGTGAACGGTTCCGCCGTCAGGATGAATTTGCGGACGCGTTCGATGACCGACATGTCGGTGTTTACCCTGTCGATCGCGGCGGAAATTGCTTTGCGGAAATCCGCATCCTCGACCAGTGCCGCCATGTCCGGTTTTTTGCCGTTCGCCTTTGCCCAATCGGATGCGAATTCCTGTTGCGGCACGATCAAGGCGACGATATTGGGTTTTCTGTCGCCATAGACCATCGACTGGGCGATCTCGGGCTGAAGTTCCAGAAAACCCTCTATCCGCTGCGGCGCAATGTTATCGCCGCCGGAATTGACGATGATGTCTTTCTTGCGGTCGGTGATTTTCAAGTGGCCGTGTTCGTCGAGCTCGCCGATATCGCCGGTATGGAGCCAGCCGTCGCTGATAGCCTCGGCGGTGGCCTCGGGGTTGTTCCAGTAACCCTGCATCACCAGTTCGCCGCGGACGAGAATTTCGCCGTCATCGGCGATCTTCAGGTCGATATCGACGAAGGGCGGCCCGACGGTGCGCATCTTGTTATTGGCCGGCGGGTTGCAGCTGATGATTGGTGCGGATTCGGTCTGGCCATAGCCCTGCAGCAGTTCGACATCGAGCGCCTTGAAGAACACGCCGACCTCGTAATTCAGCGGCGCCCCGCCGGAGACCATGGCTTTCAGGCGGCCGCCGAACCGGCCCGCGACTTTCTTGCGGACAAGTTTTGTCAGAACCGGGTCGATCAGGCTTTCGCCGAGCGACAGCCGCGTGCCTTCATATTTCTTCCTGCCGGTCGCCACCGCTTTCATAAACAGTTTTTCGGACAACCCGCCCTTTTGCTGTACGCCGCGGATAATTTTTCCGTACATGGTTTCATACAGACGCGGGACCGCCGTCATGATGGTCGGTTTGACCTCTTCCATATTGGCGGCAAGCTTGTCGATGGATTCGGCGTAATAGATTTCAGCGTTGATCGACAGCGGGAACATCAGGCCTGCTGTGTGCTCATAGGAGTGCGATAGCGGCAGGAAGGACAGGAACACTTCGTCGTCCAGTCCGAAGCCGAGCAGCAGATGATAGGCGCCCTTGCAGTTTGACAGGATTGCCCCGTGGCTCAGCATCACGCCCTTGGGTGTGCCGCCGGTACCGGATGTATAGATGAGGCAGGCGGTGTCAGTACGCGATATTGCCGATAGGTCAGGGGTTGCGGGGGCTGTTCCGTCCTGTGCGCCGAGCAGGTCCGACCACAGGTGAATTGCCGGGCCACCCATATCGCCGTCAAGCGGCGCCATCGTAATGATGAAGTCGAGGCCTGCTTCCCGTGCGGCTGGCAGCAGGTTCCGGGCGAGGGCGGGGCCGGACACGATCGCGCCCTTTGCGCCGCTATCGCCCAGGATATGGAGATGATCGCTCACCTGGTTGGTGACATAGGCCGGGACGGAAATGGCGCCGGCGGCCATGATGCCGATATCGGCAATCAGCCATTCCGGGCGGTTCTCCGATATCAGCGCGATCCGGTCTCCCTTGACGACGCCGAGCGATTTGAGCGCGTTGCTCAGGGCGGCGGCATCGCTGCGGGCCTGGGCGCCGCTGACTGGCTTCCACGCGCCGTCGCATCGCTCCCACAGAAATCCGCGATCGCCGATTTCAGCCGTATTGGCGAAAAACATGGCCGGCAGGCTTGTACAAACGTCGTAATCCATTGGTCACCCGGTTGGCGTATTGCTTGGGACAACTTATATCGTGGGGAGCGAAAGGGAACCAGACATGACAACCGCACCTGCTAACAACGCTGATAAAGCCCCTGAAGACCGGATTTTGGGCACGTTGCCTGTATGGGATTTAACCGATCTCTATCCCGGCAATGACAGCCCGGAACTGAACGCAGACCTTGATCGCGTGGCGAAGGACGCCGCGGCTTTCTCGGGCAGCTACAAGGGCAAGCTGTCCGGGTTGAGCGGCAAGGCACTGGGCGCCGCCATTGCGGAATACGAGGCCATCGACGAGATCATGGGTCGTATCATGTCCTATGCGCAGCTGGTTTATGCTGGCAATGTGTCGGACCCTGATGTGGGGCGCTTTTACCAGACCATGCAGGAGCGGGTGAATGACATCTCGGCCCATGTGCTGTTTTTTGCGCTGGAGCTCAACGAAATAGACGACAAGGTCCTCGCCAAACAGCTGAAAGCTGCTGAATCAGGCAGATACAAACCCTGGGTCGACGATGCGCGGCTGTTCCGTCCCCATCAGCTGGATGAGGAAATTGAACGCCTGCTGCACGACAAGCGGGTCGCCGGCCGTTCTGCCTGGAACCGCTTGTTCGACGAGACCATGGCCGATATGCGGTTCGATCATGAAGGCGGGAAGATCACCTCGGAAGAGGTGATGAACATGCTGTCGAACCCGGATGAGGGCGTGCGCAAGAAAGCGTCCGAAACCCTGGGTCAGGAATTGCAGAAACACGCCCGCACGTTTTCGCTGATCACCAATACGCTGGCGAAGGACAAGGAAATCGAGGACAAGTGGCGCCACTTTGCGCGCCCTGAATCCTCGCGCAACCTCGCCAACAAGGTTGAAGACGAGGTCGTCGATGCGCTGAACAAGGCTGTTCAGGGTGCCTATCCAACCCTGTCGCACCGGTATTACGCGATGAAGGCGAAGTGGTTCGGAAAGGAACAGCTCGATCACTGGGACCGGAATGCGCCACTGCCCGATGCAGATAACAGCATCATTCCCTGGGCCCAGGCGACGGAGACCGTCCTGACCGCCTATGGCGATTTTTCCACCGATCTTGCCGAGATCGGCAAACAGTTCTTCGATAACGCGTGGATCGATGCACCGGTTCGCGAGGGCAAGTCTTCGGGTGCCTTTGCCCATCCGACCGTGCCCTCGGCACATCCCTACCTGCTGCTGAACTACCAGGGCAAAACCCGCGACGTGATGACACTGGCGCATGAGCTTGGCCATGGCTGTCACCAGGTGCTTGCGGCGCCGCAGGGCAACCTGATGGCGGATACCCCGCTGACCCTGGCGGAGACGGCATCCGTGTTCGGCGAAATGCTGACCTTCCGGCGTATGCTGCGATCGCAGGATGATCCGGCGAAGCGCAAGGTGATGCTTGCCGGCAAGGTCGAGGACATGCTCAACACGGTGGTCCGCCAGATCGCGTTTTTTAATTTCGAACTGCGGGTCCATACGGCACGGCGTGAAGGCGAACTGACGGCGGAGGATATCTGCGATATCTGGATGGGCGTGCAGACCGAGAGCCTCGGCCCGGCAATCCGTTTCGATGATAATTACCGCTGGTACTGGACCTATATCCCCCATTTCATCCATTCGCCGTTCTACGTCTATGCCTATGCGTTCGGCGATTGCCTGGTGAACTCCCTGTATGCGGTCTACGAACAGGCGGAAAACGGTTTTGCCGACAAGTATCTGGATATGCTGCGTGCCGGCGGCACATTACGCCACACTGAACTATTGGCACCGTTCGGGCTCGATGCGTCGGACCCCGCGTTCTGGCAGAAGGGTATCAGCGTCGTCAGCGGCCTGATCGATGAGCTGGAGGCAATGGATTGATGAGGGCCTTGCATGGCTGATTCCGGCGAAAATAACAGCCTCGGCGGACGCGCAAAGCGCTATGCCAAGGTTGGCCGCGCCGTTGGCGGGTTGGCAGCGCGTGTTGCCGGCGAACGCTATCTCGGCATGACCCTCGACAAGGGCAAGCATGCAGAGGACCTGAAACAGGCGCTGGGCGGGCTGAAGGGCCCGTTGATGAAAGTCGCCCAGATCATGTCGACGGTTCCCGACATGCTGCCCGAGGAATACGTCGAGGAACTCGCGGAACTGCAATCCAATGCGCCGCCGATGGGCTGGTTGTTTGTCCGCCGTCGGATGGCCACCGAACTCGGGCCTGACTGGCAGGACAAGTACGAATCGTTCGAGCGTGAAGCCGCCGCCGCGGCATCGCTCGGCCAGGTGCACAAGGCGGTTCATCACGACGGGCGCGACCTTGCCTGCAAGCTGCAATACCCGGATATGAAATCGGCGGTCGAGGCTGACCTCAAACAGCTGCGCATCGTCTTTTCGCTGTATCACCGTTACGACAAGGCGGTGAACGCGAGCGAGATACACCGCGAAGTGTCAGACCGGCTGCGCGAAGAGCTGGATTACGTCCTCGAACGCAAGCATATCGATCTGTATCGCGACATGCTGTCGAACGAGGCGGGCGTCCATGTGCCCGAGCCCGTGCCCGACCTGTCGACCGACCGCCTGCTGACGATGAGCTGGCTCGACGGCACGCGGATGATGGACTGGGTCGATGCCGATCAGGAAACCCGCAACCGCGTCGCGGAGAACATGTTCCGCGCGTGGTACGTGCCGTTCTATTACTACGGCACGATCCACGGCGATCCCCATCTCGGAAACTATTCGGTCCGCGAAGATGCGTCGATCAATCTGATGGATCTCGGCTGCATCCGGATTTTCGAGCCGCGTTTTGTTAAGGGCGTGATCGACCTTTATCATTCGCTTCAGAACAATGATCGTGCGCTTGCGGTTCACGCATACGAAACCTGGGGCTTTACGGGCCTGTCGAACGAGGTTCTTGATACGCTGAACATGTGGGCCGAATTCGTCTATGGCCCGTTGCTCGAAGACCGGCCGCGTCTGATCCAGGAAACTGACGGCACGATGTACGGGGCCAAGATCGCGAACAAGGTACATGGCGAACTGCGCCGCCTTGGCGGGGTCACTCCGCCGCGTGAATTCGTGCTGATGGATCGCGCGGCGATCGGGCTCGGTTCGGTTTTTCTGCATCTCAAGGCGGAACTGAACTGGCATTCGCTGTTCCACGACATGATTGGCGATTTCGATGTCGACGAGTTGGAAAAACGCCAGGCGAAGGCGCTGAAGAAAGCCGATATCGAGCGACCGGACTGATCCTGTTTTCCTGCCTGACCACAGGCCCTCTGATTTGATCGCCCTTCGGCAAGGTCGTAAAGTCCGCCGAACACACGATTTTTCGGGAGCCATTTCATGGACGTAAGACGCGTCGTTACGGGACATAACGCGGCAGGGGAATCCTGCATACAGATCGATGATATCGCATCGAACGCGACATCGCGGCGGCCAGGCCATGATTCACGCCTGATCTGGGTGACCGATGCCGCGCCGGCGCGCTGGGATGTCGCGACCGATGCCGGTGCCCGCGAGGTTGGGCGTCCGCCGCCCGAGAATGGCACGCTGATCCGTATCCTTGAAATCCAGCCGGGCGTCACGGCGGAGCCGCATTTCACCGAAACCGTCGATTACGTGATCGTCATGTCCGGCGAGATGGATATGGTCCTGGATGCGGAAACAGTCACCCTGCGGACCGGTGATGTGCTGGTACAACAGGGCACGCGTCATAACTGGATCAACCGGGGCACTGAACCCTGCCGGTTCGCGGCTATTCTGATCGCCGGGACCGGCGATATCGACCGGTCCGACCCGCCCGCATCCTGAGCTGGAAAATTCATGAGCACCCGAAAAGAAGTTGCGCAGCGTGTCGTCGAACAGGCGGCGGCCTGCGATATCAGCCTGGTGGCCAGCCTGCCCGATAACTGGGTCGCGGAGGTTATCCGCGAATTCGACCGCGACGATCGCTTTCGCCATGTCCCGGTAAACCGAGAAGAATCGGCGGTGGGGCTGTGTTCAGGGGCTTTTCTGTCCGGTACCGGGTCGATGGCGGTGATGGGCGCATCGGGCCTGATGACGCTGATCTATGCGATCACCAAGATCAACTACACCTATGAAATTCCGCTGATGATCCTGGCGACCCTGCGGGGTGCACCCGGCGACAAGGCGAAATTCCATGTGTCGAACGGGTTGTATTTCCTGCCGTCGCTCGATGCGATCAACCTGACATACGAGATCATCGACAGCGCCGACAAGATTCCGCTGATCAAGCGGGCCTACGATCATTCACGTACGGTCAGCCGCCCGGTCGTGGCGATCATGACGCGCGACGTCCTGCGCGGGGAGGCCTGATCATGGCGATCCCCTATCGCGACGCGTTTCAGTTTCTCGCCGACAAGCGGCAGGAAGAGCTGGTAGTGACCTCCGCGGGCAACTCGTCGCAGATGTGGTGGGATGTCACCAAGGATGCCGACAAGACATTCTATCTGGATGCCTCGATGAGTATGTCGACGCTGCTTGCATCGGGCGTGGCCTACGGACTGCCACAGGCGAAGGTCTGGGCATTCATGGGGGATGGCGCGTTTATCATGAACCCCGCCATGCTGATGGTGGAACGCGATCTGAATTTGTCGAACCTCGTGCATGTTCTCGTCTCAAACCGGGTCTATGGCGGCACGTCTGATCTCGACCTGCCGAACAAGCCGGTGACCGACTATGTCGCCATGGCGAAATCCATGGGCCTTGAACGGTGCTGGAACTTCGAAACCCTGGGCGCGCTCGAAGACGGGTTCGATGCGGCGTTCCGCGGCAATGACCAGGGGCATAGTTTTGTTGTGCTGGAACTCGATCCCATGTTGGCGGTGGATCGCGATATCGAAGAGCCGCCGATGGACGGCCCGGAAATCAAGTTCCGCTTCGGGCGCTATATCGAGGCCACCTATGGCGCGAAGGTTTTTACCCACCAGTTCTGATCGGGTTGCCTGATGGTCGAAAACCGGTCAATCTGAAGCCTGTTGAATATCAACTGGGTAGGCTCCGGATGAGAATTCTAGAAGACGCGAAAGCATTTTCGCATCGTTTCTGCGTGGCGCTGGCTTTGCTGGTGCTGCCTGCAAACGCGTATGCGGTCCCGGACGGTCAGAGTCCCTGGAGCAGCGATGTATCCGGGCTCGATCTCGGGCATGGGGTATCCGGCAGCATTGGCTTGCCCGGTGATCCGGCCGTGGTCGGTGTATCGGACAAACACACCGAGCCCTTCATGATGACGTGGGCTCCGTCTGTTTTCGTGTTGGGTGAGATGACAACGATTGATGAGGCGGGCTGGGGGTATGCCCGCAACGGCTCAGGTGAGTTTCCGGAAGAGGCACCCATAGCCATTCCTGAACCCGGCCCGCTCGCGATCCTCGGTCTGGCGATATTCGGACTGGGTTTTTACCGGCTGCGCCGCAGAATTTGACTCCGGTGGCGCTAGTTGGCACCCGCCGGAAACAGCCTGCCGAGTACGTCGATATTGCCGTTATCTGCATACCGGGCGACGATGATTTCGCCGGATCGCGGGAAAACCCCCGTCAGGGCGGTAATGTTAACCTGATGTGTGACCAGAACCAGCGGGTTGCCGGCGGTTCGTACAGGTTTGTCCGTCTTGATAAGGGTGGTCAGGGCGGTGGTCTGGGCCGGTTCGCGTTCCCGGTCGGCAAAGAATGAATTCAGGGACGGCAGGGGCTCGACCGCCCCGATCCCGAGCAGACGGGCGGTTTCCGCGCAGCGGCACCACTCACTGGTAAATACCCGGGCCGACGCGATACCGTTCGACCGGAAAGCGGCGCCGATGTTCCGCGCCTGTTCCCGGCCGCTATCGGAAAGGTTCCGCTGGGTGGTGCAGTCGCCGATCACCACCCTTTGCGGATCGCCGGTGCCGGGTGCCAGGGCGTGACGGATCATGGCGAAGGCGTTGCCGGAGCGAACGGCTTCCCAGAGCGCAGTGTCGTTTTGGGCAAGTGCGGCGCCCGGCAGAGCCGCGACGAGCAAGAGCATCGCCGTCGCTGTGGTCCGGGTAATCGATACGATTTTCATGGCGATTTATCCCCAAAATGCCGTGTTCTTCCTTGGAAGGGTACGCGTCTATCGGCCAGTTGGTTTTACCCACGCCATGGGGACGGTGCCAATAACCCCCGATGGGAACAGGTTGTCACCAGCCGGGCGAGGACAGGATCGTGTCGCTGTTATAACGTTTCCGGCAGTCGTCGATCGATTGTTTGACGATCATGGACTTGAAACTCATGTCTACAATCAGCCACTCATCCCGCAGGTCTGGCGGCACGCCGCATTCATCCAGGGTTTCGGACAGAATCTTGTGACGCAGATCGAACAGCGCTTCCGTGATGTAGAGATGCTCATGTGCCGCTTCGGGCAGACGACCGCTATATCGGCTCGGCCCGCCCAGTTTCCACGCCATGAAATCCGTCTGTTGGTCTTCCTGATGCTGGCGTGTCACCGATGCGAAGAACGGGCTGAAAGCCGGGTCGGGGAAAAGGCGTTCGTATAATCGGCGGTGTACCCGCTCGAGGCAATCACGGCCGCCAAGCCGGTCATAGAGCGATTCACGCATCGAACTGTTTCTTGTCAGGTCGCTATCGGCTGTTTTTATGTCACGCATGGGGAAGCCTCCTGAAGCAATCAGGCTATCCGGTGATAATGAAGAACTGCTTATCCGGCTGTTGGGGTGCGGTCCGCCCAGCGGGGCAGAATATCCGATATCGCGCCGGTAATAGCCGATAGTTCGTCCGGCGTGATCGTGAATGGCGGCATGGTGTAGATCACGTTGCCGAACGGGCGCAGCCAGATACCCGCGGCGACAAACTGTGCCTTCAGCCAATCGAGATTATGCAGATCTGCAACCTCGATCGCGCCGATGGCGCCCTTGATGCGTATGTCCACCACGCCGGGGAGCGATGTCAGCGGCGCCAAATCTCTTTTCAATTGCGCTTCTATTGTCGCCACCTGCTGCAGGCGGGGTTCGCTGTCGAACAGGTCAAGCGATGCATTGGCGGCAGCGCAGGCGAGCGGGCTGCCCATATAGGTCGGTCCGTGCATCAGCGCGGCCTCGGCCTGGTCAGACAGGAAAGCATCGAACACGTCGGCGGTCGCGACCGTGGCGGCAAGGTTTATTGCCCCGCCTGTCAGCGCCTTGCCGAGGCAGATGATGTCCGGTGCGATGCCCGCCTGTGTATGGGCGAATAATGTGCCTGCCCGGCCAAAATTAACGGCGATCTCGTCGCAGATAAGCAGCACACCGGCATCTTTCGCAGCATCGGCGATTACCTTGAGCGTTGCGCCATCGTGCATCTTCATGCCGCCCGCACATTGCACCAGCGGCTCGACGATCACGGCGGCGATCTCATGGCGATGTTCGTCCAGCAATTGCCGGAATGCGGCGCAGCTCGCCTCGTCGCGCGGGATGGGGGCGATCACCTGTTCGGGCAGGTAGCCCCGGAACAGGGAATGCATGCCTTCATCCGGGTCGGTAACCGACATCGCGGCCAGTGTGTCGCCGTGATAGCCGTCGCGAAAGCTCAGGAAGCGGGTACGTCCTGTGTCGCCCTGGTTCAGGCCGAACTGCACCGCCATCTTCATTGCGACTTCCACGGCGACGGAGCCGGAATCTGCGAAGAACACCCGGTTGAGCGGGCCCGGCAGCATTACCGCGAGGCGGGCGGCGAGTTTCTCTGCCGGTTCGTGCACCAGCCCGCCAAACATGACATGCGGCATGGCATGAAGCTGCTTTTCCATCGCCATGACGATATGCGGGTGGTTATAGCCGTGGCATGCCGTCCACCAGGATGCGACGGCATCTATCAGTTCGCGACCGTCATCCAGGATAATCCGGGAGCCGGCCGTGTGCGACGCCCGCAGCGGTTCTGCTGCGTTCTGCATCTGGGTATAGGGGAGCCAGATATGTGCGGTCGGTACGCCCGACATCGGCTTACTCGGCGGCAGGCAGTTCCGCCTGCATATCCATCGGCATGGGCCGGACGCCGAGCTTGTCGAACAGGGCGCGGTCGGTGTGCTGTGACGGGTTCCCGGTGGTCAGCAGCGTATCGCCGTAGAAGATCGAATTGGCACCGGCGAGGAAACAAAGCGCCTGGGTGGATGCGTCCATTTCAAGCCGCCCGGCAGACAGCCGGACCATGGATTTCGGCATCATCAGTCTTGCGGTCGCGATGGCGCGCACCAGTTCCAGCGGGTCGAGCTGATCGACATCCGCAAGCGGCGTGCCGGGGACGGCAACCAGCATGTTCAGCGGCACGCTTTCCGGGTGTTCCGGCAACGTGGCCAGTTCCTGCAGCATGTCGGCGCGGTCGGTCCGGACTTCACCCATTCCGACGATGCCGCCGCAGCAGACATTGATGCCGGCATCGCGCACCCGCGCGAGGGTGTCGAGGCGGTCGGCGAATGTCCGGGTCGAGATGATCTCTTCGTAAAACGCTTCCGACGTATCTATATTGTGGTTGTAATAGTCGAGCCCTGCCTCTTTCAGCCGATCTGCCTGGCCGTCATCGAGCATGCCGAGGGTCACGCAGCTTTCCATGCCGAGCGATTTGACCTCTGCGATCATGTCGCAGACGGCATCGAGATCACGGTCTTTCGGACCGCGCCAGGCAGCTCCCATGCAGAACCGGGTGGCCCCGGCATCTTTTGCCCTCAGGGCCGCGGCGCGTACGGCTTCCAGGGACATCAGTTTGTCAGCGCCGACATCGGCCTCGTTATGGGCGCTTTGCGAACAATAGGAGCAGTCTTCCGGGCAGCCGCCGGTCTTGATGCTCAGCAGGGTGGAGACCTGTACTTCATTGGCGTCGAAATGCTGGCGATGCACTGTCTGCGCGGCATGAATGAGATCGTTGAACGGCGCGTCCATCAGGGCGCGGGCTTCGGTCTTGGTCCAGTCGTGGCGGATGTCGCCGGCGCCGGCCAGGGGGAGAATCGTTTCATTTGTCATGTCGGCTATACTACGGTCGGGGATGAACACGACAAGCAGGATTCCGCATGTCCAACGAATCGCTCGACAGGTTTGCGAATGCAAAACTGCACCGTCTGACAGCACATGGGCTGCGGCGATCGGTGGTCGACACGCAGCGGACCGATGCCGTGCATATACGTCGTGGCGGGCGGGACCTGCTGTCGTTCTGCTGTAACGACTATCTCGGACTCACCCATCACCCGGCCGTGAAAGCCGCGGCGGCAGAGGCCGTGGAGGCCTATGGCGCCGGGGCCGGGGCATCGCGGCTGATTACGGGCAATCATGATCTTTACGGCGTTCTGGAAAGCAAACTGGCGACGCTCAAGGGAACCGAGGCCGCCTGCGTGTTCGGCAGTGGCTATATGGCCAATAGCGGCATCCTGCCTGCCCTGGCAGGCCCCGGCGATCTCATCATTATCGATGCGCTCGGCCATGCATCCATGCATATGGGCGCGCGGGCCAGCCGGGCGGAGATCAAGACCTTCCGTCACAATGACCCGGATGACCTGGCTGAACTATTGGACGATTGCCGGGGTTCGTTCGGTACCTGCCTTGTCGTCACCGAGGGCGTTTTCAGCATGGACGGGGACCGCGCACCGCTTGACCGGCTTGCCACCGTTGCGGCTGACCACGATGCCTGGCTGATGGTCGATGATGCCCACGGGTTCGGTGTTCTCGGGGGTGGTCGCGGTAGCGCCTGGGAATTCGACCCGCACCCCGATATCCCGCTCCAGATGGGTACCTTGTCCAAGGCGGCGGGCGTCTATGGCGCGTTTCTCTGCGCCAGCGCCCCGGTCATTGACCTGATGAAAAACCGTGCCCGCAGCCTCGTCTTTACGACCGGCCTGCCGCCGTCGGTGATCGCATCCTGTATCGCAGCCGTTGATATCATCGCCACCGATGCAGACCGTGTTGCCCAGCCGCTGAACAGGGCGAAAGATTTTTGCCATGCCGTTGGCCTGCCCGTACCGGAAAGTTCCATCGTGCCGCTTGTGGTCGGTGCCGAACAGGCGGCGATCGATGCTTCGGTGGCGCTGGAGGACGCGGGCTTTCTGGTGACGCCGATTCGGCCGCCGACTGTGCCTGCCGGGACGTCGCGGCTGCGCTTTACGTTCACCGCCGAACACACACCGGCGCAGGTGTCGGCGCTGGCGGCGGCAGTCAACGCCCTGTCGCTGACCACGGCCGGCGCGCAGGTCGTCGGGGGCTGAAATGGTTGCTGTCTTTGTTACCGCATCGGGCACCGATATCGGAAAGACTTATGTCGCCGAAGCCCTGCTGCGGCAGTGGCGCCAGTCGGGCCGCTTGGTGGCTGTGCTCAAGCCATTGCTGAGCGGGTATGACCCTGCCGATGCTGCGAGCAGCGATACGGGCCGGTTGCTCACCGCGTCGGGGGTTGCGATCACGCCAGAAAGCATCGATCTGGTCTCGCCCTGGCGCTATGCCGCGCCTCTGTCGCCCGACATGGCGGCGGCACGGGAAGGGAAGACAGTCCCCGTGGATGATGTGATCGCCTATTGCGCGGCGGCCATTGCCGAGGCGGATGAGTCCGGCATGTCGCTCCTGATTGAAGGAATCGGCGGTGTCATGGTGCCGCTCGACGATACACGGACGGTCGCTGACCTGATTGCTGCCCTTGGCATCCCGGCAATCCTCGTTGGTGGAAGTTACCTCGGCAGTTTAAGTCACACGCTGACGGCGTATGAGGCCCTGCGCGCCCGCAATGTCACCGTCGACAGCGTCATTGTCAGCGAGACACCGGACTGCGATGTGCCGCTGGATGAGACCCGGGATGTTCTGGCTCGGTTTGTCGTCCCGGTGCCGGTTGAGGTGATGCCCTTCGCGCCGCGCTGATGTAACCGGATCAGGGGGCGCGTGCGGTGATGATCCAGCAGGCCCCGGCGAGACGGACGATGCCGTCTTCAGCCTGATTCGCTTTCAGCACTTCCGTGATCGCGGCAATGGCCTTCTGGCGGTTGTCGCCCGTCACCGTGCTCAGCGGTGCCGACAGGGGCCCCATTTCCATTGCGAAATTCAGTGCTTCTTCCAGCGTCCGGCCAAGCGGTACCTGGAAGTCGAGCGGCGCGAGGTCAATATCCGTCAGACCGGCAGCGCCAAGAATGCTGCGGACGCGATCCGGGTCGGCAAACGAGAACGGACCGGGTTCCTCCGGGCCGGGGCGCGGCGGCATTTCGAGGAATTCCTTTGCCGCGGCAACCGGGCCCATCGCCCAAAGGTTTTCGCTCGGCCCGCGCCAGACACCAAGCGCCAGTCGCCCGCCTGAATCGAGCGCCGGAACCATGCGGCGGAAAGTGTATTCCGGGTCGTCGAAGAACATTGCGCCCAGGCGCGAGACCATGGCGTCGAAAGAATGTTCGGCAAACGGATAGACGGATGCATCGCCCAGCACGAATGTCGCGTTGACGATGCCTGCCGCATCAGCGCGGTGCTGTGCCCGTTCCAGCATCGGGGATGAGACGTCGATTGCCGTAACACTGCCGATCGGCGTCACTTTGTCCGCGATCGCGAGCGTGGTGCCACCGCTGCCGCACCCGAGATCGAGAACCCGGTCACCGGTGCTGATTGCGGCGGCATCCAGCACGGCCTGTGTAATTTCGTCAAACATGATGTCGACGATGTCGGCATAGCGTGCCCATGAGGTGCCGTGATCGCCATTCCAGAATTCGATCTGATCCATATTCGTCTCGTCGGTCATGTCGGGCTCCCTGAAATTGTCTGCTGAACGAAATTCAGCGCACGAAAAAAGGCCGCATAAAGCGGCCTCTTAAACTCCTGTCGCGGTAACGCGTACCGCGGGAAGGCTAGAAGCCTTCGCGTTCGATCCGCTTGCGTTCCAGCTTGCGGGCGCGACGGATGGCCTCTGCCTTTTCACGGGCACGGCGTTCCGACGGCTTTTCATACGACCGGCGCATTTTCATTTCCCGGAAAATACCTTCGCGCTGCATTTTCTTTTTAAGCGCGCGAAGCGCCTGATCTACGTCGTTGTCTCTAACACTAACTTCCACGGTCCGATGGTCTCCTGTCGGGCGTTATAAAAATCGGTTATAATGATTTTTCGCTGAAAACAGCGAATACCGGCATTTCCACCGGCTCGGTGACGGGTGTATAGCATAAACGAGGGTTGATTTTAAAGTCCTTAACGCCATTCTCTTGTATATGCCAAAAACAGCCGCTTTCTGCGTTTAAACAGCCTCAGGACCCCGATTTTCCATGACACTTTTAAAAATTGCCCGCATGGGACACCCGGTTTTGCTCAAAACGGCGGAGGAAATCGCCGATCCGACCTCGCGCGATATCGGCCGTCTGCTCGAGGATATGGTCGAGACCATGGAGGATGCGACGGGTGTCGGACTGGCCGCGCCGCAGGTCTATGAAGGCAAACGCGTGATCATTTTCAAATCGCCCCGTGAACGTGGCGAAGAGGACGCCGCGGATAGTGATTTCTCTCCCCTGACCGCATTGATCAACCCGGAATTCGAGCCGCTCGACGATGAGCTCGCCATGGGCTGGGAAGGCTGCCTGTCTATTCCCGGCATGACCGGCGCGGTGCCCCGCTATTCGCGCATCGTTTATCGCGGCTACGCGCCGAACGGGCAGGCAGTGGAACGCGAGGCAACCAATTTTCACGCGCGGGTCGTGCAGCATGAAATCGATCACCTCGACGGCGTATTGTTCCCCATGCGTATGACAGACCTGTCCATGCTGACGTTCAACGAAGAGCTCAAGAACTTCATGGAATATGCGATGGAACAGAATGCGGGGGAACAG
>CAJQLI010000410.1 GCA_905479125.1 uncultured Alphaproteobacteria bacterium
GCGGTCAGCGAGCGCGGTCTGCGCCGGCGCATTGGCCAGGTGACGGGCCTGTCTCCCGTTGAATTCGTGCGCCGCGAGCGCATGGAACAGGCGAGGCAACATCTTGAAACCGGCACATATAAAACGGTTGCCGAAGTTGCCCGCGCCGTCGGCATCAGGAGCCCCGGTTACTTTTCGCGGGTTTATCGCGATGCTTTCGGGCACACACCGAGGGACGCCCTGAAAAACGTGTAGAAATTCAGGGCGTCCGGCCGGTTTGCGTATCAGTCTTTGTTGGCGGCAAGAATGCCTGACTTGAACATCAGCCCGGCAACGCCTGCACCGACCAGCGGGGCGACGATGAACAGCCAGAGCTGGGAGACTGCGTTGGCGTTTTCTCCCATGCCGACGATTGCAGGCCCGATGGACCGCGCCGGATTCACCGACACACCGGTCACGTTGATGCCGACGATATGGATCACGACCAGCGTCAGACCAATGGCAATTCCTGCCATGTGGGTCGGTGCGCCCTCCTGCGTGACGCCGAGGATGCAGACCAGGAACAGGAAGGTCGCGACGGCTTCGAAGACCAGGGCGGATACCATGTTGTATTCACCAAGGTAGCCGGTCCCCCATCCGTTCTGGCCGAGCCCGCCTGTCCAGCCCGATGCTTTGCCCGACAGGATGAGATAGAGAATTGCAGCGCCTGCCAGTGCGCCCAGAATCTGCGCGATGGCGTAGCCGATGAAATCGCCGACCGACATACGGCCTGCCATCAGCACACCAAAACTGACTGCCGGGTTTACGTGACAGCCCGAGACCGGCCCGATGCCGTATGCCATCGCGACAATCGCGAGGCCGAATGCGAATGAAATACCGAGTACATCGATTGATGTTGCGCCACTACCCATGCCGGCGATCACGGCTGCGCCGCAGCCGAACAGCACCAGCGTAAAAGTACCGATGAATTCTGCGATTAATTTATTCATGTTGCCCTCCATTTTTATTGAACTCTGACTACTAAACGGCTCCACCCTATCGCGAATAACGATTCTGGCTAAAACTTCCCTGTACCGCTCCGTATGTCAAAATTGAGACTATCCGGCGGCCGTTGTATGGACGGCCCACCACCCCTGAGATAAGTTCCGCGCAACAGAAGCAGTGATCGCACGGCAAACAAAGGAAGCGGAAAATGGATACCTATCAGCTCTATATCGGCGGCAAGTTCGTGGATGCCGAAGGTGGCGTCACCAGGCCGACCCATAATCCGTATAACGGCGAGCCGATTGCCAATATTCCCGTCGCCAGCGTCGCCGACGCAGAATCCGCGATTGCGGCTGCGCGCGATGCCTTTGATAACGGGCCGTGGCCGCGGATGTCCGGTGAAGAACGCAGCGAGATCATCTGCACGTTGTCCGCGAAGATGAAAGAGCGGATGAAGGACCTCGCACGTCTCGAATCCCTGGATTCCGGCGGCACCATTGCCAAGACGGGAGCCGATGCTTTCCTCGGCCAGCGCCAGATGAACTATTTCGGCACGATGGCGAAAAAGTTCAATTCGGAGCCGAAGGAAATCGAAGGGATGTCGCGCCCGGGCCGATCCTATAACTACACCATCCGTGAGCCGATGGGTGTCTGTGCCTCGATCATCCCGTGGAACTTCCCGCTGATGATGGCGGTCTGGAAGCTGGGCCCCGCGCTCGGCACCGGGAATACCATCATCCTGAAGCCGGCATCGGACACGCCGCTCTCGGCGATGGAACTGGCGCGCATCATCGATGAGTGCGGTTTCCCGCCCGGCGTCGTCAACGTGATCACGGGGCCCGGCGGGCTGATCGGCGAGGTTCTGACGACCAGCCCGGACGTCGACAAGATCGCCTTTACCGGATCGACCGAGGTCGGCAAGGACATCATGGTCAAGGCGGCCGGCACGCTGAAGAAGGTGACCCTCGAATGTGGTGGCAAATCAGCCAATATCGTCCTGCACGATGCCAACTGGGATATCGCCATTGACGGGTCGATCTTCGCGGCGTTCTATCATCAGGGACAGGTTTGCGAATCCGGCACGCGGCTGCTGCTGCCCGCGGGCCAGCATGACGATTTCGTCGACCAGATGGTCACCAAGCTGAACGCCATGCCCATGGGTGACCCGCTGGACCCGGCAACGAAGGTCGGCCCGGTGATGTCAGAAGGCCACATGAAAACGGTGCTGGACTATATCGAGAAGGGCAAGGCCGAAGGCGCGACGCTCGTCTGCGGTGGCGAACGTGCGACCGAGGGTGAACTGGCGAATGGCTATTTCATCAAGCCTACCGTGTTTACCAATGTCACCAACGACATGGCCATTGCCCAGGAAGAAATTTTCGGACCGGTCCTGTGTGTAATGAAATACGACGACGAGGACCAGGCGGTTAAAATTGCCAACGATTCCATCTTCGGTCTCGGGGGTGGTGTGTGGTCGGAAGATATCGACCGGGCCCGTGCCGTGGCCGGTCGGATGCGTACCGGCACCGTATGGATCAACGACTGGCACCTGCTTTCCGAGCAGATGCCGTTCGGCGGCTACAAGCAGTCCGGTATCGGGCGGGAATTCGGTGAAGAGGGCATGAACGAATATACAGAGGTGAAGGCCCTGCATGTCGATGACGCGAAGACCCGTGAAAACAAACCCTGGTACGATATGCTCGTGCCTCAGGAAACAACGGATGCGGCAGAATAAATGATCAATGCAGCAATCGTCGGCATGGGCCGATGGGGACAGACACTGGTGAATTCGGTTGCCGGTTCCAGTGATGTAATCACGTTCGTTGCGGGCAATACCCGGACGCCGTCAAAGGTCGTGGATTACGCGGCGGAAAAAGGCATAAAACTTCATTCGTCTTATGAGGACGTTCTGGCGGATGACAATGTCGATGCCCTCGTTCTGGCGTCGCCGCATTCCGTCCATTTCGACCAGATTATGGCGGCCGCGGATGCCGGGAAGCATGTGTTCTGCGAAAAACCGTTCTGCCTCAATGCCGCGGATGCGCGTACGGCTCTTGATGCGCTTGCATCGAAGGGGCTGAAAGTTGCCATTGGGCATAACCGCCGGTTCTCACCGAACGCGATCAAGCTGAAAGAGATGATCGATAGTGGCGAACTGGGTGACATGATCCAGATTGAGGGTAATTTCTCGGCGAATATGGCGGGCTATGCCGGTGAATGGCGCGAAAGCCGCGCCGAGAGCCCGGCCGGCGGCATGACGTCTCTCGGCATCCACGCCATCGATATGTTCGTCAATCTGTTCGGCCGGGTGAAAAGCGTGCAGGCGGTCAGCCGCCGTATCACCATGCCCTATGATATCGACGATTCCACGATGATCCTGATGGATTTCGAGAACGGCCAGTCGGGCTATCTCGGCTCTGTCGCGGCAACGGGGACACTTTGGCAGGTCCGCGCTTTCGGCAACAAGGGCTGGGGCAATATTTTCGCCCATGACCAATTCACCGCCCAACTGACCGACGGCAGTTTCATAGAGGAATCCTGGGACGGTTACCCCTATCCCGGCATGCCGACAATCAAGGCCGAAATGGAAGCCTTCGCCGCCGACTGCGAGGGCGGGGCGCCGTTCCCGGCGACGCCGGACCAGATACTCCATGCGACGGCCGTGCTCGAAGCTGTCATCACCTCGGCCGAGACGGGTACGCGGGTCACGCTCGGCTAGGAAACACATTTGTGTTCACCCGATCGTGAAGAAAAGTTCGTTGTCAGTGCTGCGATAAGCTGGCGTCATTCCCCTGACTACTCGGGAACGATGAAATGAGACCTGATACCTCGGCACTGCGAACCGATCCTATTTATCTGCGGGCGCTGATGCTCTGCAGCTTCGTGCTGGCCATACTCATTGGCGGGACGATGCTTGCATCGGCGAATTCCACGTTCTGGAAACTGTCCTGGCCCGATACTGATTTTTCGAAGAAATCAGTCGAGTTTGACGAAATCATGTCCGGCGGGCCGCCGAAAGACGGTATCCCGTCTATCGACAAGCCCAGTTTTGTGCCGCAGGCAAAGTACAAGGACGGGGCCGAGACAGAGCCTGTCATCACGTTTGTGCACAAAGGGGATGTGCGGGCCTACCCGCTGCGCGTGCTGATGTGGCATGAAATTGTGAACGATATGGTCGGCGGGTTGCCGGTATCTGTGACGTATTGCCCGTTGTGTAATTCGTCGATCGTGTTCGACCGCCGGATTGACGGCAAGGTTTTCGATTTCGGGACGACAGGTAAACTGCGCAAATCCGACATGGTGATGTATGACCGCCAGACCGAAAGCTGGTGGCAGCAGTTCACCGGGACGGGGATCGTGGGTGACATGACGGGCAAGGAGCTGAAAATGTTGCCGGCGCGGGTTGAATCGCTGGCGAAGTTCCGCGCTCGCTACCCCGGCGGGAAGGTTCTGGTCCCGAACAATCCGGGTTTCCGGCCCTATGGCAGCAATCCGTATCAGGGCTATGACAGTGCTCCCCGGCCGTTCCTGTACCGGGGCGAAATGCCCAAGGGGATCGCGCCGCTCGCCTATGTGGTCAAAGTGGGTTCACAGGCCTGGCCGCTGGATAAGCTGAAGAGCGCCGGGAAGATTGTCGCCGATGACATCACCCTGACCTGGAGCAAGGGCCAGAATTCAGCCCTTGATGAGCAGGATATCGGCAAAGGCCGCGATATCGGCAATGTCGTGGTACAGCGCAAGACCGCTGAAGGAATGCGCGAAGAAGTGCACGACCTCACATTCGCCTTTGTTTTTCACGCTTTCGTTGAGGGCGGTGTCATTCACAAATAGGCTATTGGCTGACAGGTGGGGAGGCGCTCGGCGAAAAGTGTTTTGCTGAATGCGACGGTTCAACGACGGGCTGTATGGGCATATACTCCGGCCACCAGTTTGTCTGGCCATCAGTTCCTAAGGACCGTGCCCAATGCCGCTAGATATCGCTTATTCCGTCTGCCCGCACGATTGTGCCAGCGCCTGTACGCTGGATATCGAGCTTGAATCGCCTCATAAAATCGGCCGGGTGCATGGTTCGGAGGCGAATAGCTATACGGCGGGCGTGGTCTGCGCGAAGGTCGCACGTTACGCCGAGCGGGTGCATCATCCCGACCGCCTGACACAGCCGCTGCGCCGCAAGGGGCCCAAATCCGCAATATCTACCCTGGATGATTTCGAGCCGATCTCGTGGGATGAGGCGCTCGATATCGTTGCCGAGAAATTCAAGGCCGCCGCGCAGAAGCACGGACCGGAAACGGTCTGGTTGTATAATTATGCCGGCACCATGGGCAAGGTACAGCGCGACGGGATTCAGGGCCTGCGCAACGCCATGGGATATTCGCGCCAGCATAACACGATCTGCTCGTCGATCATGCTGTCCGGGATGACGGCCGGTATCGGTGCCCAGCGCGGCTGCGATCCCCGTGAATTTGCCGAGGCCGACCTGATTGTCGTCTGGGGATCGAACCCGGTCTATACTCAGGTCAACCTGATGACGCATATTTCCCGTGCGCGTAAAGAACGCGGCGCGAAGCTGGTGGTTATCGACCCCTACCGCACGCCGACGGCACGCCAGGCGGATCTTCATCTCCGGCCGAAGCCCGGGACGGATTCCGCGCTTGCCTGTGCCCTGATGCACGTGCTGTTCCGCGACGGCCATGCCGACCGCGACTACATGGCGGAATTTACCAACGATTCGGATCTGCTGGAAGCGCATCTACAGTCGCGCGGGCCTGATTGGGCATCGGAAATTACCGGCATCCCGGTAGAACAGATCGAGGCGCTGGCGAAAGATTACGGCACGACGGACCGTGCGATTATCCGGCTCGGCTACGGGTTTTCCCGCTCGCGCAACGGATCGTCCGGTCTGCACGCGGTAAGCTGCCTGCCTGCAGTGCGTGGCGCTTGGAAGCATCGTGGCGCCGGGCTGTATGGCTCTATCGGTCAGAACTTCGACGTCAATTCGTCACTTGTCACCGGCATCGATGACCCGGATGTGCGCCGGCTCGACATGTCCAGGCTTGGTCC
>CAJQLI010000411.1 GCA_905479125.1 uncultured Alphaproteobacteria bacterium
ACAGCATGAACTGCATCAGCGATACCGCTCATATAGTCCTCTGGCAAAATGATACCTGCAGATGTTTCCACATGCGGTGCAAATACGACGTCCGGCTTTTCAGCCGCAATCGCAGCGACGAGTTCGGCTAGCGGAACCGGTGCAAAGGCCGCCTGATGGCCTTCATCGACAGGACGGGCTTTGAGGACGATTTCATCTGACGGAATGCCACCAGCCTCAAAAATCTGCGTCCAGCGGAAGCTAAAATAACCGTTGCGGATCACCATACATTTCTTGTCACTACCGAACTGACGCGCTACTGCTTCCATGCCGAAGGTTCCGCCACCGGGAACAACCACCACCGAATGCGCGTTATAGACCTTCTTCAGCGTCTCAGAGATACCGGTCATCACACCCTGGAAAGACTGGGACATGTGATTGAGAGAGCGGTCTGTGAAGACCACGGAGTATTCAAGCAGCCCATCGGGGTCGATATCGGGATAGAGCTCGGACATGTCGTCCTCCAGTTTCGATGATTGTTGAGACGGTTTCTGACAGAGGCGGCGTCAAAAGTCACCGGTTGAGCGGCGCTTTTTTGGGCGCTGCGACGAAAGGTTTTATTGGGTTATTACGCACCCTGGAAAGTAGTGGATCAGCAAAAATGGCCCCAATCAGGACAGAATTCAGGCCGAATTCAATATGTCCGGTGCATCAAAGCGTCTCAGCCCGATACAGAAACCCGTTAACCTTTTCGAATACCGAGGCCCTCCGGAGCGAATCCCTATTCAGCGGCTTCCTTCGCCTGGAAAAACCGGTTTTCCGGGCGCGGCAGGCCGAGGTTTTCGCGGAGCGTCGTTCCTTCGTATTCGGTACGGAACAGGCCACGGCGCTGTAACTCGGGGACAACCTTGTCGACCACGTCGTTAAGACCTTCCGGCAGGAACGGGAACATAATGGTAAATCCATCGGTCCCCCTTGTGTACAACCACTCTTCCATCTCATCGGCAATGGTGGCCGGCGTGCCGACCATGGCAAGCCCGGAATAACCGCCGAGACGCTGCGCCAGTTGCCGCACTGTCAGGCCTTCTTTCTCAGCGGCCATAACCGCGCGTTCACGCCCCGATTTGGTCGCATTGCTCTCCGGAATTTCGGGTAGCGGACCATCAAGATCGAACTTGGAGGCATCACAACCCAACGTAATCGACAGCGACGCAATCGCGCTTTCGATATGAACCAGACTGTCGAGCTTGGCGCGCTTGGCCTTTGCTTCCTCGACCGTGTCGCCGACAACAACGAAACAGCCCGGCATGATTTTCATATGCTCGGGATTACGGCCCATTTTCTCCATCCGGCCTTTGACATCGGCGTAGAACGCCTGTCCCGCCGCAAGGTCCCGCTGCGAGGTAAACACCGCTTCCGCGGTTTCGGCGGCGAGCTGGCGGCCGGGTTCGGACGCGCCTGCCTGAATGATAACCGGCCAGCCCTGTACCGGGCGTGCAATGTTCAATGGCCCGGCAACCTTGAAAAATTCACCTTCATGATTGAGCCGATGCATCTTGTCCGGGTCCATGAAGATGCCGCTTTCCTGATCGCGGATAAACGCATCCTCGGCCCAGCTGTCCCACAGACCGGTGACGACATCGTAGAATTCACGCGCCCGCCGGTACCGTTCCGAATGTTCGAGATGCTGGTCCTTGCCGAAATTCTTCGATGCGTCGGGATTAGACGTGGTCACGATATTCCAGCCCGCGCGCCCGCCACTGATATGATCAAGCGACGCGAACCGCCGGGCAATATGAAATGGCTCGTCATAGGTGGTCGACCCGGTTGCCATCAACCCCAGGTGCTTCGTCGCCTGGGAGAGCGCCGATAGCAGGGTGAACGGCTCAAACGAGGTCGGTGTGGTCGACCGCCGCAGCGCTTCCGGCGGCATATTCAAGACCGCGAGATGATCCGCCATGAAGAAACCGTCGAAACAGGCGCCTTCAAGCCGCTGTGCGAAGGTCTTTATATGTTCGAAATTGAAATTCGCGTCGGCATACGCGCCGGGATACCGCCACCCCCCGCTATGGATGGTGGTCGGGCGCATAAACGCACCAAGGCGGAGTTTCCTGTCGTCGCTCATGGTATGGGGCCTTCTGCTCACTTAATCTGCGAACATCATAGCCAAAAAAATACCCATTGTCGGTAGCGCAAGCCGCGAAACAGTTTTGCAGAATTCCGGTCAAATCACCCGACCGTCAGACGATTTCAGTGCTGCGCCCATTCGCCTCCAGAAAAAGCCGCCCCGCGTCGGACACGCGCACAACCCGGCTTTTCCCCGCCCCCGCTTCACGGGTCACAAAGCCACGGTCAACGGCGTCTTCCCAAACCGGCAGGCGAGGACAGGACGTCCGCCAGACCTCCATCACCTCATCCAGAGGACGGGACTTCAAAGCGACCCATTCAACCAGGTCGAGAACAAGGGCTTCAGGTGCATTCATGGTGTTATTCCTTTCTTTCAACTGGTCGCAATCAGGTAACTGCCATAAGCAACATACAGCCCGCCAACGGCCAGCAGCAGCCACCCACCCCGGCCGACACGGCCGGATAGGACAAGAATACCTGCCAGCACCCATATAATTATTATTGCTAATGAGATTGTCATTCTGGCCACCAGTTTGTTTTACAGCCATATTATCTGGTCTATTGCCTATCACCGGCAAACTGGATTACCTTGGCCATAGACATAGTTTTATTAATGGTATAATGCGCAACCTGCCTTCCCTGAACGGCATACGGGCGTTTGAAGCGGCGGCGCGCTGCGGCAGTTTTGTCGGTGCGGCGGACGAACTGAACGTGACCCCCGCAGCCATCAGCCGCCTGGTCAGGCTGCTGGAGGAACGCCTTGAGGTCCCGCTTTTCCTGCGCCACCCGAACAACCTGACGCTGACCCCGGCGGGTGCTGCTTATCAGCCGGGCCTGACCGCGATGCTGGATTCGTTGGCCACCCTGACCGACCGGGTAAAGACCCTTTCGGGCAGGGACGTGCTAACGGTCGGTGTCGGTCCCACCTTTGCGATACGCTGGCTGATCCCGCGGCTAGCTGCATTCCAGGCGGCGCAACCGGGAACCGATGTACGCATCACCACCGGTGGTGAAGCCGTGCCGTTTGGAGATGACTGGACCTGCAGCGTGACACTGGGCACAGGAAACTGGCCGGGACTTCAGGCGGAACCGCTTTTTACCGCCCGGCTGACACCGGTCTGTACACCTGCTCTCGCAGCCAAACTTAAAACGCCGGCAGATCTCCGGGATCAGACGTTGCTCCGCGTGCGTGTCGCACATGCCGTGGATGACTGGCCGCGCTGGCTCGATGCCGCCGGCGAATCCGGCATCACCCCGGACGGGCCGGAGGTAGGCTATTACGACCAGTCATTGCAGGCGGCTGTAGACGGTGTGGGTGTTGCCATGGGAATCACGCCCTATGTCGATGACGATCTCGCCGCGGGCAGGCTCGTAGCACCGTTCAATACTTCAATTCCAAAGAAGCTGCGCTGGTTCCTGGTATACCGCGAAGCCCGCGCCGACGAACCAGCCTTTATCGCCTTCCGAAAATGGATCAAAGAGGCCGCCGAAACAGCTGGCTAACTTTTAGCCACGACACAGGCCCGCACCCGGCGAGGCGTAATCGGAGTCTCGCTGACTTCCGCGCCGTATTCCCGCAAGGCATCATTCACGGCATTGGCAATCGTTGCCGGTGGCGGAATGGCGCCACCTTCACCAAGGCCTTTTACCCCGAATTCCGTCAGCGGCGACGGATTCACCAGGTGGTCTAGCCGAATATTCGGCAGATGGGTCGATCCGGGCATAGTGTAATCGGCAAAGGTGGAAGATAACGGCTGGCCCTCGGCATCGAAGCACGATTCCTCGAACAGGGCCGTACCGACACCCTGCAACGCACCACCAAGAATCTGGCCGTCGACGATCATCGGATTGACGATCGTGCCGCAGTCTTCGGAAATGACGTAATCGAGGATTTCTACATGCCCCAGCTCAGGGTCGACTGCCACGATCGCCGCGTGGGTCGCGTAGGAAAACGGACTTTTATCCGGTGACGGCCGGAAGCCTGAGGTAACCTCGACTCCGGCAGGATCAACATCGGCGGGCAGGTCTTCGGGATTTCGATGCCAGACCCGGGCAACCTCGGCGAAAGACACATCGCCGGACGGCCCGACAACGCGGGCACCTGAAATCGTCGTTTCGTCAAAACCGCACTGCAACAGATGCGCGCCGATCCGGCGAATATTTTCCCCAAGCACATCACAGGTCCGGGCAATCGCACCGCCCGCCATCACCATAGAGCGCGATGCATAGGTACCGGTCGAATAAGGCGAAGTCGCCGTATCGCCATGGCGCACCGATACCATGTCGATATCAAGACCGAACTTTTCACATGCCACCTGCGCCAGCGTGGTCTCCATGCCCTGCCCGTGGTTTTGTACGCCGACCCCGATTTCGAGCCCGCCATCGGGCGTGAGGCGGACATGCGCCTGCTCATATCCCGGAATGGCGGCAAGACCCGCACGCGCGGCAGCGGATGTCTGCAGGGCGGTCATTTCAATATAGCAGCCGAAACCGACACCGATCAGACGACCGTCAGCTTCACCTTCAAGCTGGCGGGCACGGACCGCAGCCACGTCAATCAGATCGGCCGAACGGCGCAATGCTTCCGGGTAATCCCCGGAATCGAACTCCCCGCCGGTGATGGTCGTGTAAGGCATCTTTTCCGGTGGAACGAGGTTCTGCATCCGCAGATCGTATGGTTCCCGCCCCAGTTCGCGCGCCATGGCGTCGATTGCGAGTTCCAGTGCAAAACAGATACCCGGCCGCGCCACACCCCGATAGGGAACGATTGGCGGTTTGTTGGTTGCAACCGCGCGGGATCGCACCTTGTAGGCAGAAAACGTATACGGGCCATGCAGCGTCCGCCCAGCCATGGTCGATTCCAGAATATTGGAATGCGGATACACGGAGTAAGCCCCGGAATCGACGATGATATCAGCTTCGAGCCCGACAAATGTGCCATCCGGCTGGGCGTGGAGCGTAACTGAATAATGATGTTCCCGGGCGTTTGCCGCAGTCACCAGATGTTCGCGGCGGTCCTGTATCCATCGGACCGGGCGTTTCACCTGCATCGCCACCCAGGGAATGTAGATCTCCTCGGGGAGCAGCACGCATTTATAACCGAACCCGCCACCGACATCCGGCGCCACCACCCGCACCTGGTTCTGACGCAGACCCAGACATTCACAGAGCGCGTTTTTCAGAATATGGGGGATTTGCGACGCGCTGTAGACAACAAGCCGGTCTTCGCGGGCATCCCATTCAGCCAGAACCGCCGCCCCTTCGAGCGGGTTCACTGCCTGCCGGTTCATCCGGAACGTCCGGGTCACCGACACCGGCGCGGAAACATTTTCTGCGTTGGCATCGAACCTGGAATCGAGAATGACGTTGTCATCCCAGTCGTCATGCACCCGGGCCGCCGATGGCTCGACAGCGGCGAGCATGTCGACCACAGGCGGCAATGCATTGAAGTCGATTTCCGCACCGGCAACGAGATCCTCTGCTGCCGCCCGGGTATCGGCCAGACAGACCGCCACGGATTCACCGACAAAGCGGAGCTTGCCCGTGGCAAGATGGGGATAGTCGGAACCCTTGTGGCCGGGAAACTTGGAGACAACATGGATCGGTTGCACACCGTCCGCCGCCATATCTTCAGCCGTAAAAAAGCGGCCTTCAGCACCGGCAGGCGGGGATATTTTCAGGTTCTCCGCATGTGCGACCGGGCTGCGGACGATTGCGGCTTCCAGCGTACGCGGCAGATAAATATCCGAAACGTAGCGCCCGGCCCCATCCAGGAACCGCTTGTCTTCCTTGCGGAGGACACGCTCGCCAATACCCTGTCTGTCTGAACCCGGTCCCGTCCCGCCATCCGCCATCAGATCAATCCTCTGTGTTCGAGGTTCAGGCCTGCCGTTTTTCGATCACTGACAGGATCGCATTGACGATGCCGACATAGCCGGTGCAGCGGCACAGGTTGCCGGCAAGTTCCAGCCGGACACGGTCTTCGTCGGCATCAGGCAGGCGTGTAACGATATCACGGGCGGCGACCAGCATGCCCGGCGTGCAATAGCCGCATTGCAGGGCGTGGTTTTCATGAAACGCCTGACGCAACATGGTCATCGGATCATCGTCGTCGAAACCTTCGATCGTCGTGATCTCGGTACCGTCGGCGGCAACGGCGAAGGTGATACAGGAACGCACAGGCTCGCCGTTCATCAACACCGTGCAGGCACCACAGACGCCATGCTCACAGCCCAGATGGGTGCCCGTAAGACGACGGTGATCGCGAACAAAATCCGCCAGCGACAAGCGCGGCTCCACATCCGCTGTTACGTCTTCACCGTTAATTTTCAGCGTCAATTCGGTCATGCGAAGGCCCTCCCCACGGCCCGGCTCAGGGCAACGGCATGTATCTGCAGGTCATAGTCATCAAATCCGGGGTCTTGCGCGGCAATCATGTCGCGCGCGTCGGCAACGGATATTTCCGCCACCCCCGCTGCCAGTCTCTCTTCCGCCGCCGCCACCCGGAACGGCGCTGCTTCGGTTGCACCACAAACTACCCGCGGAGCCGATCCGATCACGACAGCACCGATGGCATCTGCAAATTCACCGGGCTTGCGGTTAACCTTGTAGTAGCCGCATTTTGCACCCTCGCCGAGGGTCGGCAGTTCAAAACCGGTCAGAATTTCCTCAAAGCCGAGGCCGGTCGCGAACGGGCCGATCTGGAAACCGTCCAGCGGCATCCGGCGCTCGCCGTCCTGCCCGGCAATCACAACATCCCCGCCGAGCGCCAGCAACGCAGACGGCCAGTCTGCAGACGGGTCCGCGTGAGCGACCGAACCACCGATGGTGCCACGGTTCCGCACCGACCGATAAGAAATGCCGGAGGCCACGAATTGCATATAAGCCCCGGTCACGCCCGGCACCGCACCATCCTCGATCCGGGCATGGGTAACCCGCGCACCAATCCTGATCGTGTCGCCCGCCACCTCAATCCCGTCGAGGCCACCGACACGGCTGAGATCAATCAGCAGATCCGGCTGCGCAAGACGCAGATTCATCATGGGGCCCAGCGACTGTCCGCCGCCCATGATCCGGGCTTCGCCGTCTGCACTTCCCAGCGCAGCAACTGCTTCCTCTAGCGTCACCATGCGTTGATGATCGAATTTTGCGGATTTCATGCCGCGTCTCCCTGTCGGTTTTGGGTCGCTGCCGCGATCGCCGCAAGCACCCGGCGCGGCGTAAACGGTGTTTCGGTGACTTCGGCACCAATGCCCTTGAGTGCATCGTTGATCGCATTGCCGATTGCCGCCGGCGTCGGAATTGTGCCGCCCTCGCCCATGCCCTTGATACCGTATTCGGTAAAGGGCGACGGGCTTTCCATATGATCGATGCGGTAATGCGGCGCATCGGTTGCGCCCGGCATCATGTAGTCGGCGAAGGTGGACGCGCCCGGGTTCCCGAAAGAATCGTAGGTGCTTTCTTCCAGCAGCGCGGTGCCTATCCCCTGGGTCGCCCCGCCATAGGTCTGGCCTTCGACGATCATCGGATTCACGATGGTGCCGCAGTCTTCCACGATCGCATAGTCGAGTATTTTCACCTTGCCGGTGTCGATATCGACGGCGACCTTGCAGGCATGGCTGGCATAGGTGAACGCGCCGGAATCGGGTTCCGGGCGATACCCCATTGTTACCTCTACCCCGCCCTGATCGACATCGTCAGGCAGTTCGTCGGGGTTGAGATACCAGACGCGGCCGATTTCGGCGAAGGACACTTCGCCCTTGCCGCTGACGATCTTGCCGCCGCGCACCGAGACCTCGGCCCGTTCGCACTGCAGCAGATGTGCTGCGATGATTTCCATGCGTTCGGCGAGAACGCGGCAGGCCCGCGCCGTGGCGCCGCCGGCCATGACCATGCTGCGCGACGCATATGTTCCGGTCGAATAGGGCGTAAGCCCCGTATCGCCATGCGTGACCATCACCTTTTCCGGATCGATACCGAGGACCTCGTAAGCCATCTGCGCCATGGACGTCTCCATGCCCTGGCCATGGCTCTGGACGCCGATCCGCAGCTCGAGCCCGCCATCCGGCGTCAACCGCACCGTCGCCTGTTCATAACCCGGCACCATGGCGACGCCCCAGCTGGCAAAGACCGACGTGCCATGCGCCGTCTGTTCGACGTAGGAGCCCATGCCGACACCGATCAGACGGCTGTCATCCTTTGCAGCGGCCTGTTCAGCCCGAATCTTGTCGAGCCCGATCATGTCGACGACCATTTCCACGCTTTTCGGATAATTGCCGCTGTCGAAATGTTTCTTGGCGATCGACATGAACGGAAGCTGTTCCTGCTTCACCATGTTCATGGCGCGGATCAGATGGGATTCCATGCCGATTTCACGGGCGAGCGCGTCGATGGTCATTTCCATCGCATAGCACACGCCCGGCCTCGCGACGCCGCGATAGGGCATCAGCGGCGGCTTGTTCGTCGTCATGGTCTGGGTGCGGCACCGGTATACTTCCAGATCGTACGGCCCCGGCAGGTTGCCATGGGCCATCGCGCCTTCAAGCCCGTTGGTGAAGGGATAGACCGAATAGGCGCCGGCATCGATGGTCACGTCGCAGTCGAGACCGAGAATGCGGCCTTCGGGCGTCGCGTGGATCGTCACGAAATAATGATGTTCGCGGCAGTTAGCGCCAGTCACCAGATGTTCGCGGCGGTCCTCGATCCAACGAACAGGGGCTTCAAGATGACGCGTCAGCCAGCCCGCGATGACTTCCTCAGGCTGCAGCAGCGCCTTGCAGCCGAATCCTCCACCGACATCGGGCGCGATAACCCTTACCTGGCGCTGATCCAGACCGAGAAACTCCGCCAGGCCGGTACGAATAAGATGGGGCACCTGTGTCGAGGTCCACATCATCAGCTGGTCGGTGCGGTCGTCCCATTCGGCAAAAACCGCACGGCCTTCCATCGGGTTCATCGCATGGCGCGCCATCCGGTATTCCCGTTTGACAATGACCGTCGCCCGGTCGGCGATCTTGCTGAAGTCATCGTCCGCGAAGGTTTCCATGACCAGGTTGTCGTCCCAGTCCTCGTGGAGGCGCGGCGCGTCTGGAGCCTTGGCGTCGAGCATATCGACGACCGCAGGCAATTCCTCGTACTCAACCACGGTGGCCTGCGCCAGATCCTCGGCTTCGGCCCGCGTATCGGCAACACAGACGGCTACCGGCTCGCCCACGAACCGGACCTTGCCAATCGCCAGCGCCGGATAGTCGGCCCCCTTGTAGCCGGGCAGTTTCGACGGCGCGCGCATCGGCCGCATGCCGGGCATGTCCGCCGCGGTAAAAACTGAATCCTCAAAACCGGCGGGCTTGGTGACGGAAACGATCCGGGCATGTGCAACGTCGCTGCGGACGAAGGCCATTTCCTTCTGGCCGGGACGCTGAAAATCTCCGGTGAATTTCGCCTTGCCGGCGAGATGGCGCCAATCCTCCTTGCGGAGCACCCTTGCGCCGATCCCCTTACCGTCTGTCGCTCCGCCGTCCGCCATGATCTCAGACCCTCTGTGGCCGCGTTAACTGCATCAACACCCTGAACGGTATCAGCATCGACAGGGCAAGCAAGAGCTTCACCGCATAATCGCCGAGACCCAACGTCACCCAGAGCGGAACTGATACCTCGAATCCCGCCGCGCCCATGGCAACCATCGGCATTCCGGTCCCGATAAACGCGATCGAAAAGAAAAGCGCCGTATCGACTGCCGATGCAACGGATGAAGACACCAAGGGCGCCGTCCACCACGAACCGCGATGCTGAAGGCGTTCAAACAGCTTCACATCCAGAAGCTGAGCAACGAGGAACGCGGCCCCCGAGGCGAGCGCGATCTGCGGCGTCGCCAGAACAATCGACAGAATCACCGCAAGCGCAAATCCGACATACACGACCTGTCGTGCACGGGCCGGGCCATAAGCACGGTTGGTAAGGTCAGTGACAAGAAAAGCCACCGGATAGGTAAAGGCGCCCCACGTCACCCAGTCATTGACCGGGAACTGCACCAGGTAATTGGATGCAGCAACGATAACGGTCATCACGACCGCGCCGATCATCATGCCGCGAGGGAAAGTCATTTCTATAAAATCTCCAGCACATTCTCGGGCGGGCGGCCGATCGCGTATTTGCCGTCTTTCACGACGACGGGGCGTTCCATCAAAATTGGGTTTTCCAGTATCGCATCGATCAGCGCATCCCGGCCCATGGAATCGTCACCGAGGTTAAGCTCCGTATACGGTTTTTCCTTCTTCCGCATCAGATCACGCGGTGCCATCGCGAGGCCTTCCAGAATGCGTATCATTTCGTCCCTGGATGGCGGTGTGCTCAGATACTCTACAATCTGAGGCTCGACACCCTTCTCTTCCAGAAGCGCCAGCGTCGCTCGGGATTTGGAACAGCGCGGATTATGATAGATGGTAACGCTCACGCCCGGATCTCCTGCGGTTATTCACGCTTTCTGAATGCCGGTTCGCCCGACCGGGGTCAAGACCCAAGAAAGGAAACCTGATGCGATTTGACTTCACGGACCTGCTCGATCGTTTCACAAGTGCCGTCGAGGCCGCCGACGGCAACGCCCTCGCAGGGCTGTTCACCGCCAACGGAAGCTACGATGATACGTTCTATGGCGCGTTCCACGGACACGATGCCATCGCCGACATGCTGGAAAACCGCTTCTGGGGCGACGCAGAGGCCTTCCAGTGGGACATGTACGAGCCTGTTTTCGATAACACCCTCAACCTGGGCTACGCACGCTGGGTATTCAGCTATACGTCAACGATGGATGACAGCCGGGGGCGCCGCGTGGTTTTCAACGGGATGAGCCAGTTTTCGCTCTCAAACGGCCTTATCGTCACTTATCGGGAAGTCTTTTCCGCCGGATTGGCGCTGACACAACTCGATATGGACCCCGCACGGGTCGATACAATCCTGCGTCGCCTGGTCGACAAACACAAAAATGACCCCGAATGGGGCCACCATATAGATTTCAGGGGCTCGCCGGGATTATAGCGGTTCAATACCCGTGCCCCGGTCAGACCGGGGCCTGCATTCACGCGACGATGCCGGTATTGTCCATACCCTGCAACTTGCGTATCTGGGTATTTGCAATCGCCAAAGCAACGCTGAGGCTATCGTCTTTTGCCGGGAGCGAACGCAGATGGTCCCGGTAGACCAACCAATCTTCCAGCGACGCCGACTCCGGATCCGGTTCTCCCGAAATAACCATGGCCTGTTATTGCTCCCCGGTTCCGCCTGAGTGACCTCAACTGAACCCGGTTGTCTGATTGACTTATACGCCGCAAGCGTGAAAGACACCTGCAGTGTTCAACCATGCAATTCCCATGCCACAAAAGTTAACGCCTTTCTATTCAGAGGCTTAGCGAATGAAGCGTTGAACCACCTTCACAAACCGTAAAATATTCCGACAGTCAGGCAGGCTCCTGTATATACGCAGCAGCATCCCGCAGGACTTCGCTGCCCGCTCCGCGACGGGGACCATTTTCGCTGATATGCCGGCGCCACGCTCGCGCACCGCGCTGCCCCTGAAACAACCCGAGCGCATGCCGTGCCATGGCATACAGAGGCACGTCGCGGGTCAGCTCGCGCTCGATATACTGCACGTAGGCCTCCAGGGCCGCCTCACGGCTGGCCGCGGGGGCGCCGCCGAGAACCGCCTCTTCAATCTCGGCAAGCAGCCAGGGGTTTTCGTAGGCCGCCCGGCCGATCATCACACCGTCTACGTGTTCAAGGTGGTCAGCAACCGCAGGCGCCTCCGTAATTCCGCCATTTATGGACACGTTAAGCTCCGGGTATTCCTGCTTCAGCCGATAGACGGTTTCGTAGGATAGCGGCGGAATTTCCCGGTTTTGCTTGGGACTGAGGCCCTGCAACCACGCTTTACGGGCATGGATGATGAATACACTGCAGCCCGTTGCAGCAACCGTCTCGACAAATCCACGGAAATCCTCCCACGAATCCCGATCATCGACCCCGATGCGGGTCTTCACGGTTACCGGGACATCTACCGCGCCAGACATCCGCTCGATGCAGGATGCCACCAGTTCCGGGTGGTTCATCAGGCAGGCACCGAACTGGGCATTCTGAACCCGGTCGCTCGGGCAGCCAACGTTAAGATTGACCTCGTCATATCCGCGTTCAGCAGCAATTTCCGTGCATCTCGCGAGGTCATCCGGGTCTGATCCGCCAAGCTGCAGCGCGACGGGGTGCTCTGCGGGATCGAATTTCAGAAACCGCTCGGTATCGCCATGAAGAATTGCGCCTGTGGTCACCATTTCGGTGTAGAGCAGGGCCGACGGTGAAATCTGGCGCAGGAAATAACGGTCGTGACGGTCCGTCCGGTCCATCATCGGCGCAATGGAGAACCGCCGGTCGAGCGGCGCGTCTCCTGCATTGAGGTCCGCCTGTTTCTGAGCCAGGGCAGGTGTCATCTCATCGTCCCGTAGCATTGGTGAGGCAGCCTGAATACGGCAACTGCCCGAAAAAAATCCGCATAATTTTGATTTATATCAAATGGTTAGTGTCCCCGCGTCTAGAAGAACAACGCCCCTGCATACCCGGCCAGGATCAGCAATCCGACGAGGGCAAAAGCCGCCTGCTTCAAAAAAGCCCGCCGCCTGGCATGGTCCTGCATGATACTACCTCTAAACATTACTAATCTGACTAAGATATGCCGCTCAATACCCTAGCAGGGCGAAGAATCCAAGGCCGCAAAATCATCCGGCGGCCCATTCCCCTCTTACCTTTGGATCAGGGTCGGCATGCGCAAATTCCTCTCGCAGGGTCTCGAACGCCTCTGTGGTAAGCAAGCGCGCAAGAGCCCAGACCGCCATCGCCCGCACCAGCGGCGAGGCATCTTCCAGCAACGCCCGCGCAGAAGCTCCGAGGCTGACATCGCCACTATTGCCAATGGCGATCAGCACATTGCGCACAAAGCGGTCCCTGCCCAGTCGTTTGACTGGCGAGCCCGAAAACACCTGCCGGAAGCTTGCGTCATCAAGCGCCGCGAAATCCTTCAGCCGGGGCCGTCTCAGATGAATGTGGGGCATCAACGCGTCATGCGGCGTCGGTGTCGCAAACTTGTTCCACGGACAAACCGCGAGACAATCGTCACATCCGTAAATCCGGTTGCCCATCGGGATACGGAATTCTCGGGGGATGTGTCCGCCGTGCTCGATTGTCAGGTAAGAAATGCAGCGCCGCGCATCCAGCTTGTAGGGGGCGGGAAAGGCCGCGGTGGGACAGGCATCAATGCAACGATGACAGCCGCCGCAATGGTCCTGCATCGGAACGTCGGGCCCAAGATCGAGAGTGGTAAAAACCTCGCCGAGAAACAGCCAGGAGCCGAATTCCCGGGACACCAGGTTGGTATGCTTGCCCTGCCAGCCGAGACCCGCCTGCTGCGCAATCGGTTTTTCCATGACGGGTGCAGTGTCGACAAACAGCTTCACCTCACATGACCAGTCCTCGGCAATACTGCGGGCGAGCTGACGGAGCTGTTTTTTCAGGACATCGTGATAGTCGCGTCCCCGCGCATAGGCCGACACGACGGCGCGGTCAGGATGACCCTGCAACAGAAGCGGGTCTTCGTCGGGCCCGTAATTCATCCCGACGGCGATAATGCTTTTGACATCCGGCCAGAGACCACGAGGAGACTGGCGGCGCTCCTGCGTCGTCTCCATCCAGCCCATGTCGCCGTGATAACCGCTGGAAATATAATCGCCGAGGCGTTTCGCGGTGTCTCCGCTATCCGGTCCCGAGAACCCGACGGCGTCGAACCCGAGCTTAAGGGCCTGGTCCCGAATATCCCCGCGGATATCATCCGTTATGTCTGCAGAGGACTGGCCGGGACTGCTCATATCACAGCGGCTCTATGTCGCCCTGCGCCTGCTGCGCCCGGAATTCGACGGCGAATTCATCAAGCCTGCCCTGCTCTATCGCACCGCGGATATCGCGCATCAGTTCCTGATAATAATGCAGGTTATGTGTCGTCAGCAGTATCGGCCCGAGCATCTCCTTCGCCTTGAACAGATGGTGCAGATAGCCGCGACTGACATTGCCGACCGACGGATAATCGCTTTCAGGGTCGAGCGGCCGCGGGTCCTCAGCGTGACGCGCGTTGCGGATATTCAGAGTTCCGCGCCGGGTGAATGCCTGCCCGGTCCGACCGGACCGTGTCGGCAAAACACAGTCGAACATGTCGATACCGCGCTGGACCGCACCGACAATATCGTCCGGCATCCCGACTCCCATCAGGTAGCGCGGATGACCTGTGGGCAAAGCCGGCGTCGTCACATCGAGGACCGAGAACATCGCTTCCTGCCCCTCGCCGACGGCGAGTCCACCGACCGCGTAGCCGTCGAAACCGATCTCAACGAGCGCGGCCGCGGATTCAAGACGCTGATCCGGATAGACGCTGCCCTGAACGATACCGAACAGGCCATATCCGTCACGTTGTTCGAAAGCCTCGCGGCAACGGGCCGCCCAGCGCATCGACAATTTCATCGATTCCGCTGCAGCCGCCTCGTCGACACCGTTGGCGGTGCATTCATCCAGCACCATGGTGACGGTCGAATCCAGCAGGTTCTGGATTTCTATGGAGCGTTCAGGTGTCAGCAGGAATTTGGTCCCGTCGATATGCGAACGGAACTCCACCCCGGTATCGTCCAGCTTGCGCAGATTGGTGAGTGACATGACCTGAAAACCGCCGGAATCCGTCAGAATGGGCTTCTCCCAGTCCATGAAGCTGTGCAGCCCGCCCAGCTTGTCGACGGTCTCCGCGCCCGGGCGCAGCATAAGGTGATAGGTGTTGGCGAGAACGATTTCCGCACCGGTGCGGGCCACACTTTCGGACGTCATACCCTTGACGGTTGCCGCCGTCCCGACCGGCATGAAAACCGGCGTCTCGATTGTGCCATGTGCCGTTGTCAGCCTGCCACGGCGCGCCCGGCCATCTTCGCCCAGAACCTCGAAACCAAAAGCTGTCATGTCGGGTCCACTTTGTGCAGGAGACTTGAATCCCCATAGGAATAAAACCGGTATCCGGTCTGGATCGCGTGCTGATACGCGGCCCTCATCCGGTCCAGGCCGGCGAACGCGGAAACCAGCATGAACAGGGTCGACCTCGGCAGATGGAAATTTGTCATCAAAGTATCCACCGCCTTGAAACGATAGCCCGGCGTAATGAAGATATCGGTATCCCCCGTGAACGGATGCACTTTCCCGTCCTCGGTCGCTGCTGTTTCAAGCAACCGCAGCGGCGTTGTGCCGACGGATACAATACGACCGCCGGCGGCCCGGGCAGCGTTTATCGTCGCGGCGGTATCCGCGTCGATTTCGCCCCACTCGCTGTGCATCCGATGGTCGGCGATGCGGTCAACTTTTACCGGCAGGAATGTTCCGGCCCCGACATGGAGGGTCACGGTCGCAAACTGCGCGCCGGCAGCCCGGACGGCTTCCATCAGCCCATCGGTAAAATGCAGCCCGGCGGTCGGCGCTGCCACCGCGCCCTGGCGAGCGGCATATACCGTCTGATAGTCGTTTTCATCAGCGGTCGTCGCGCCACCCGGACGGGAAATATATGGCGGCAGGGGCATTTCGCCATGTTTCGCGAGTGCGCCGAACAGGTCGTCGGCACCGGGGAACGACAACGTCACTTCTCCCGCCTCACCCTTGGCCTCGACCCGGGCCGTGAAGCCGTCGGCAAAATCAATGATATCGCCTGTGGACAGCTTTCGGGCCGGGCGCGCAAAGACCTTCCAGGTCCCGTCCGCCTCCGCCTTGTGCAGGGTAACCTGTACCTTGGCACCCCGGCGGGTGCCACGCAGGCGGGCAGGTATGACACGCGTATCATTTATAACGACGACATCACCGGGCGTCAGCAACGACGGCAGATCAGCAACTGTGTGATCCACGAGCGTTTCGCCGACCTCAAGCAGCTTCGCCGATTCCCGGGGCCTGGCAGGCTCGGTTGCAATGTTCTCCGACGGCAACTCGAAGTCGAAATCCCCGGTCTGAAGGTCTGCCCGCGGGTTTGTGCCCGTGACGTTCAAGATTTCTCCCATAGCTCGAGAACCTCAGCCTCAACCCGGTCAAAGAATTCGTTTCGCTCAAGCACAGGCTGTGGCGATGAATCCTCGTCTCGGGTCCGATTCAGCCCCCACTCGTAGACATATTCGCGTATATCGTCATTGCCCAGGATGAGCTTTATCAACTGGTTCTGGACGTCTATCGGCGGGTCCGCCTCGCCGGTCGCCATGTAGATTACAGCGCGCTGGTAGGTGACGGCATCGAGAATAAGTTTTGCTTCTTCCGTACTCCAAAGGCGGGACGGCTCAAAATCGTTCTCTTTCAGCAGCTTGGTCTGCTCACGCGTGATCGTGCCCGGATTGCCAAGCCGCGGCATGCTGCCGGGATCTTCGGGCGGCTCTCCGCTTGCGGCCTGCTCGGCGATAAGGCGCTTCCGCGCCTTCATGATCTTTATGCGGCGCATGAACAGATAAATCGTCAAACCGATGACGGCGGCAAATATCAGACTTTCGATTTCCATGTCGTCAACACGTATCCCTGCAATTCAGACTTTGAATTATGTCTTGATACGCGTTGAACGACTGAGACGAAACCCCTGTATACATATCGAGATCGGAGCCGGCTGGGTGCTGTGGCCGCAAAGTCGCCTAACCGCCAGCGCGCTATAGGGATTCTGGTTCATCGGGCCTAAAATGACCTCATGAACGATGTTAGCGAAACAGAGCCGGAGACCGGCACCGGCTGGGCGGATATGTTTCGGGGCAGCCGCGGAATCTATACGATCCTGCTGAATCTCGGCATCGGTGTGCATGCCATCGACATTTTCGTCATCACAACGGTCATGCCGACCGTCGTCGCCGAGATCGGCGGCCTTGAATTCTATACCTGGACGACGATGCTCTACATGGTCGGTACCATCGTCGGTGCCGCGAGTGGCCGCTATGCGCGGTCGGTTCTGGGCCGGCGAAAAGGGTATGTGGCAGGCGGACTTATTTTCCTCGTCGGGGCGGCAGGCTGTGCTGCCGCACCGAACATGGCGGTTCTGCTGATTTTCCGCACTATCGAAGGGTTCGGTGGCGGCCTCCTGATGTCACAGTCCATGACATTGGTGAACGACCTGTATAGAGGCCCGCTGCGCACCCGCGTACTGGCAACCATCACCACCACCTGGAGCATCGCTGCCGTTATCGGCCCGCTCATCGGCGGAATATGGGGTAGTATCGGCTGGTGGCGCGGTGCTTTCATGACCACCTGCGTTCTGACCATCATCTTCATTGTCGCCGCGTGGCGCGTGATTCCCGAAGGTGAAGGCGGTGACCGCCACCGCCTGCCGTGGCGGCGACTGGCATTGCTTGGTATTTCCGTCCTGCTGGTCGGGGCATCCGGGCAGTTCCCGGATATCGCCCTCCGGGTCGGCTTTATCCTGGCGGGGATTTTCTGCCTTTGGATGACGCTTCGGCTCGATATCGGCGAAAACGGCATATTTCCGAAGCGCGTGCTGTCGTTATTTGCACCGATCGGTACCGCGTACTGGGTTTTTCTCCTGCTTTCTGCCGCCTATACGCCACTGACGATTTTCATGCCGCTGGCGCTGAGTACGCTTTACGGCCTCGATCCGCTCTGGATCGGCTACATGCTGACCGTGTTTTCAATTGCCTGGTCGGTCGGCACGCTGGGAACAGCGGGCTGGAGCGAAAAAGGAACCCGCATCGCCTGCGCGAGCGGCCTCGCCATCACATCAGCCAGTATCGCCGCTATCGCCGCGACCATCGGGACCGCTTCGATCTGGGAACTCACCGGATACATCACGGCGGCCGGGGTCGGCGTCGGCATGACCAATGTACATTCGATATCCTGGGCGCTGGCGGCCGCCGAGCCGGACCAGGCCCAGGTGACGGCCTCTGCCGCCCCGGCCATGCGGTCGATCGGTATCGCCTACGGCGCAGCGATGGCGGGTCTGATTGCAAACGCCGCCGGCCTGTCGGAAGGCACCAGCCCGGAAATTGTCAGGAACGCCCTGCCCTGGGTGTTCGGCTTCGGCGCGCTGGTACCGCTTGCAGGCAGCCTGTGCGTCGTGCGGATGTATGCGCTGAAACCGGGCGTAAAAATATGAGCGCCATGCTCGAAAACCAGATGCTGTCACTGGCCGATGGCCGGAATGTTCCCGTCAGCCTCCGTCGCAGCACCCGCGCGCGGCGTATCCTTCTGCATGTCGGAGTCTATGACGGCACGGTCGAACTCGTCCTGCCGCCGGGCGCGTCCACCCGCGAAGGGCTTGCCTTTGCCCGGACCCAGACCCGCTGGGTCGCTGCTCAACTCGCCCGTGTCGGCGATGGCGTCCCTTTTGCCGATGGTGCCGTTATCCCGGTACTCGGCCAACAGCTAACGATCCGGCGCACCGACAGCCGGTCGGCCCTGCCGGTACTTCAGGATGACGTCCTTCTTGTCGGTGGGCGGGACGATACCGTATCGTCCCGCGTCAAACGCTGGGTCCGCAACCGCGCGATGGATGAGATCAAACCGCGAGCAGAACGCATGGGCACCGAGATCGGACGTCCACCCGCGCGTATCTCCATGCGCGACACCCGGTCGCGCTGGGGCAGTTGTTCGCGCGCCGGCAATCTGAATTTTTCGTGGCGCCTCGTGATGGCGCCCGAGAACGTGCTCGACTATGTCGTGGCCCACGAGGTCGCCCATTTGCGCGAACTGAACCACAGCGCGCGGTTCTGGACCCTGGTCGACACCCTGTGCCCTGACGTCAAAGACGCAAGGGGGTGGCTGCGCACACACGGCGCAGAACTTCACCGCTACGGTCGCGACGCCTAATCCGCTTATGGCAGATCAAGCCCCGCGGATATTCTTCAGGATGTTCGGAAACACCGGGTAGTCAGGATTGACGATTTCCCGCCCAACTTCGAAATGATGCATCCCGTCCAGGATAAACGTTTCGACTGTATGTCCGGCAGCCGCCCAGGCCTCGGCGAATTCACGGCTCTGACGCTGGAATTCGTCCAGTTCCCCCGTGCCCCAGGCAACCGTCAACGGAATGTCATTGGCCGGAATCTGGCGGATAGAGCTGTTGCGTCCCGCAGATTTCTCCGTCAGGTCGAGATAGGTGTTGCGGTGGCTGAGACGGACCGGTTCGAGCTCGTACATGCCGCTGCACGCAGCCGCCGTTTTGATCACATCTGACGGCAGGCCGTAATCGCCTTCCCAGTCGGTCACCAGCATCATACCGCAGATATGGCCGCCCGATGAATGACCCAGGCTGTGTATCTGGTTACGGTCCCAGCCGTAGTCGTCGGCATTGTGCCAGGCCCAGGCGATGGCTGCCCGGTTCTGGCGGACGATCTCATCGAGCGACACCTTCGGCGCCAGGGCAAAATCCAGCACCAGCACATTGATGCCTTCTGCAACGAATGAGGGCGCAATATAGGAACACTGGTCCTTATCGGACCGCGCCCAGGCACCGCCATGATGATAAATCACGACCGGTGCACCTTTTTCGGCCACGGGAAAAATATCCAGCCGTTCCATCACGGTCGGCCCGTAAGAAATACCCTGAATGCACTCGATTTCCGTTCGAATGCGCGCGCTATCCTCGGCGTTGATTTGCATCAACTCGGAAGAATTCGGGACAAGCGTCGCCTGATCGTACTGCCGGTCCAGCTCTTCCTTGGTATAGTTACCCCATACGATTTCGTTCATCTGTTCAGTCTCCGCTGTTTTCCCGGCTATTGTTCGGACTTTGCGAAACTTCCGACGCCCGCGCAAGTCGCCTCATGTCATCCCGCGCGCGTTTTTCGAACCACGCGTTCAGGAACACACCGGTAAAGACCACCGTACCACCGATCCACACCCAGATCGCCGGCAGTTCGCCGAAGAAAAACCAGCCTGCCAGCCCCGCGAAGACAAGCTTGCTGAAATCGGCGGGCAGAACCACGGTCGCATCCGCTTCACGAAACGCCTGGGCTATCGACATCTGGGTGATGCTGCCAAAGACAGCTACCAGGGCCATCACGAAAAGCTGGTACATCGTCGGCCATTGCCAATAAAACAGCGCTGCGATCAGGCAAACCGGTATCTGAAGCAAGGATGCATAGAGCGCGATCGTGACCGGTGAATCCGTCCGCGCCAAGACCTTGATGACAACCAGGGCCGCTCCCCAGGTGGCCGATGACAGGATCAACAGCATAGACCCGGTACTGAGTTCCACCGCCCAGGGCCGCAGGACAATCAACGCACCGCCAAACCCGATAGCCAGCGCGAGATAGCGGGCCCGGGTCACTTTTTCACCCAACAGGAGCACCGCGCCGACCGTCGCGATCAGGGGCGCCGTGAAGGTCAATGCTACCACTTTGGCCAGGGGCTCCATCGTCAATGCCATAAAATAGGCCAGCATCGCGACAACGTTCAGCATCGCCCGCAAGCCCTGGAGTGAAAAATTCGCGGTCCGGAACGGATTGCTGCCGGGGCGGACAAATATGGGGACCAGCAGGCAGACCCCGATAGTGTGACGGAAAAACGCAATCACGAAGGGATGAATATCGTCGGCGATTTCGCGGATCGACACATTCATCGCCACCACACCCAGCGCCGAAATCATCATGAACATCACCCCCCGCATCGGCGGCGGCACGGCAGCATAGAGAGTGACGACAGGACCCGGCACGAGGGGCATTTAGAAAATCCTTCGGGAAGATCACCTCAATACCACGATTTGCCGATTTCTGATGCGATTGCAGAGGAAAGGATTCGTTAACCTCTGCTGCTTACCCTTGCTGCTCGGAGACGTTGCGACACGCAACACGGAGACATGGCGGCGCGCGAATGCCGCGCCCGAACAAGCAGGGAGCGACGGGCGGCTTTGTCCGAATCCGGTAACAATTTCAATAAAATGACCGCCATCGCACGCGATGGAGTGCTCGCTGATCGCGTTGCTCTCGCGGGGCGCGCCGATACGCCACCCGAATTGCTGTATTTCCTGTCGGAAGACAGTGAAATTTCGGTCCGCCGGGCCGTTGCCGAAAACCCCCATACGCCGCGCCAGGCGGATGTGGTGTTGGGGCGAGATCCGGACCCCGGCGTCCGATGCCTGCTTGCGCGGAAAATTGTCGGCGAAGGACTTGGTGACGATGAACGCAGCCAGCTCTGGCGGATGGGGTTTACGGTGCTCGAAACTCTGATGCGGGACAGCAGCGTCCGCGTTCGCCGGTCCCTGGCCGACGCGGTACGGCACATGTTTCACGTTCCCCATGATATTGCAGCCGGTCTGGCCCGCGACCCTGAACGCAGAGTTGCCGCTCCCGTTTTGCGCCATTCACCTGTTCTGACGGATGACGACCTTGTCGACATCGTGCAGGACGGCGCTGCTGACTGGGCGCATCAGGCAATCGCATCGCGCGACAACGTCTCCGAGAGAGTGTGCGCCGCATTGGTAAATGCGGGTGCTACCCCCACCGTCACCCGCCTGCTCCGGAACCACTCTGCCGATATCGGTGATCCGGCCCTCGAAACAATCGTCGCCCAGGCGCCTCACGTGGAGGCATGGCACGAACCCCTCGTTAAACGCCCGCGCCTGTCGCTTGGCATCGCCCGCAAAATCGCCGGGTTCGTTAAAGCGCCGCTCAAGGCTGCTTTGGCAGCTCGGAAAGATGCTGGGGGCGGCGCCAAAGTCGATTCCTCCATCGCTTCGACAACACCTTCATCAGCCGTCGGCTGGTCTCCCGCGGAGAACAAGGGGAACGGGCGGTTCGAAACACCAAAGGAGCGTGCGCTGCGCCTGCATGGAGAGAAAAAGCTCAACGACGCCATCATTGAAATGGCTCTGAATGCGAACGAACGTGAATTCGTCATGGCGGCCATTGCCCTGCGCGCCGGTGTACCGCTCTGGGGCGTAGAACGTATCGTGGACGGTCGGAGCGCAAAGGGTGTGACAGCACTCTGCTGGAAAGCCGGAATCAAAATGCGGTTTGCGATCGAGCTTCAGCGCCGCCTGGCACGTGTCGCTCCGTCCAGCGTCATTCACGCCCGCGACGGGATCGATTATCCATTTTCAGAAGAGGCCATGCAGGGCCGGCTGGACCTGCTGCTCGCCTGACGTCCACACCACGCAGCTAGAACAAGCCCTTGCGGATCAGGTTCGCCGCGGCGATGAGCAGAAACACATAGACGAACATGCGGAACCGGTCTTCGGACAGATAGCCCCGCAAGCGCTGGCCGATCATCATCCCGGCAAAGGCCGGCACCAGGCTGATGGCGGAGATCATCGCATTCGTCTCGCTGATCGCCCCTTTTTCAATCAACGCCAGCACCAGCATCGATGCACTGATCAGGAATGTCAGCGCGATGGCGCGCAGGAAACTCTCCTTGTCGACGTCGCGTGCCTGCAGGTACAGCGCAATCGGAATACCAACCGAGCCGGTCGTCCCCGTCAGCAGGCCGGACAGAATACCGAGCGGCGGCGCCGCCCAGGGCGCCGCGCGATCAGATATCCGGATGCGGAAGCGGGTTGCATTGATCGCCACATAAACGACGACCACTATTCCCAGCAACGTCGTCAGGATACGGGCATCGACAAGAAACAGTATCTGGGCGCCGATGACAGTGCCTGCTACTGAACACAGGTTGATCACCCAGTATTTGCGCAACATCTCCAACGCTCTGCCGCCTTCGAATGCCTGATACAGATTCGTCGCGACGACCGGGATCGCGATGAAGGCAATAGCAGTCGGCAGTGGAACGACAGAACCCATAATAGAGACCGCCGTGAGCGGCAGCCCAAGACCGATGACGCCTTTGACGCCACCGGCGACGAACAGCGTGGCACAGACAAGAATGACGAGAGAAAGTTCCAGAACCGGTCTCCGGAGGTGAAGTAAGGATCATGGCCGGAATGGCGGGTTAAGAGAATAGTAATTCCGGAGGCCGAAAATGGTTTCCGGACGCCGATGCGCTGCCCATCGCGGAAAATAGCGCTGCCCGGAAACAGATGTTCGAGCGAGCACATGCCGACCGAAAGACGACGCATAATCTTTTCCGACGACGAGATCGTCTCTGCGGCGCTCGCCCATTGCCGTGCGACGGGCGTTCCGTTACCTGATGCCGAGGTAGAAGAGCAGTTAATAGAAACCGACAGCGATTGCGGACTTATTCTGACCTTCGCGGTCAGTTCGCCTGACCAGATTGACGAAGTCCGGCTCGACGCCGACAGCGTTCTGACGGCGCTTATATCCTACTGCCGCATGCAATCCATCCCGCTACCCAAGGCAGCGGCCAAACGCCTTGACCCTCTGGGTGAAGCGCTGTCGATGGTATTTGATATGCAGCGCCCGCGCGGGTCTGTCTCAAGCACCATCGCTGCCTGAAACCGGTTATTCCTTCAACGCATTGATAAGCCGGTCAACGAGCTTGGGCTTCTTCCTCGCTCCGGGATTTGGTGGCTTGCCCTTACCCCGGGGCAGCGGGTCCGCCATCTGGCGTCGTGCCCGGTTGCTGATCAGGCTGACAGGTTCAGGATTGTCATAGCCGAACAGGGTCTTGAACGACCCGTCATCCCGGACGATGTAATAGGCGACCTTGCGGATAGTCCGGTCGCGCCTGCACCGGTCAACGGCATCGGCTTCGGCCTGCCCCTTCGTGGTGATCGTACTGGAATAATCCAGAGCACCCTCGCGGATACTCTCGTCGCCGCGAGCAGAATAGATCTCAACAACGTCGGACATAGGTATATTTTCTCCTGCGAACTGAGAGAAGTAGCGCAAGAGCGTTGAGGAAACGTCAAAGTGTTTGGTAAACGGCCCCGCGTTACCCGCTGATAATCGAACCGCGTTCGATCACGAAGGTCCGGTCCAGCAGGTTCTTGATGTGCTTGTCGTTCGATTCCGCGACAAGCACCGATTCCCCCGCTTTTTTCAGACTCTCCATGATTTCCACCATGCGCTGGGCGAAAACCGGGGCAATACCCTCGGACGGTTCATCGAGCATCAGCAATTTGGTCCCGACCATCAATGCACGGGCAAAAGCGACGAATTTCTGCTGACCGCCGGAAAGTTCCGTGGCGCCGCGATTGCGGAATTCCTGCACCTCCGGCATCAGCTCGTAGATCCATTCCAGCCGTTCCTGGGGTTTTTCAACCTTCGTGGTCCAGGTCGGCAGCATGATGTTTTCTTCCGACGTCAACTGTGGCACCAGACGGCGGTCTTCCGGCATGAAGCCGATCCCCATATGCGCCCGCTGATGCGCCGGCGCCTCGACAAGATCGGTGCCGTCGAACTCCATCTGGCCATTCTGGGCATCTAGTGCACCCATAATGGCGCGCATAAATGTCGTTTTGCCGGCACCGTTGCGGCCAATAAGACCGCACATGGTGCCCGACGGTACTTCTATTCCAACACCGCGCAAAATGGGTGTCGCGCCGATATTGACGTCCAGACCTTCAATCTTAAGCATGCGCGCCTCCTTCGACATGGGCCGGATGGTATTCCTGCCCGATGACGAATTCCCGCACTTTCTCGTCCTTCATGGCCTCGGCTGTCGTTGCATCGCAGATGATCTGGCCCTGGTAAAATGCCCAGACGCGATCGACGAAGCGTTCGACGATTTCCATATCGTGTTCGATGAACATGACCGTCGTTTCTTCTTCCCGCAGGGCCTGCATGATGATGTCCATAAGGCCGAATTTCTCTTCCACGCTAATCCCGCTGGTCGGCTCGTCGAGCATCACCAGTTTCGGATTACGCACTGTCGCCATGGCGATATCCAGCAATTTGCGGATACCCTGCGGCAGGGCTGACGCCGCCATGTCCCGGTATTCGGCAATCTGATAGCGTTTCAGTTGCGCGTCGACCTTGGCTGCCCGCTCATCCGTATGAAGCGGTGCAAACAGGCCGAGCCCGGAGCGTTCGGCGATCCCATAGGCGACCAGCATGTTGTCGAAGATAGATTCCGAGAGAAACACCTGCGGCACCTGGAACGACCGGCAGAGGCCAAGCTTCGTGACATCGCGCGGCGGTAGACCAACCACGCTCTTGCCCATGAACTCGATCCGCCCGCCGGACGGTTTCAGATAACCTGTCACCATATTGACGAAGGTCGTCTTGCCGGCGCCATTCGCACCGATAATGCCGATTGTCTCGCCGATATCGACCGTAACGTTGATATTATGAGCGGCTACAACGCCCCCGAAATTCTTTTCGAGATCGTGAACTTCAAGTACGCGGGTCATCGCTTCACCTCCGCTGCCCGGTTATCGCTATCGCGCTTCGCCTCTCTGAGCTCACGGCGGTTGCGCAATTCGCTGCGGATAGACCAAAGGCCGTCGGGCAGGAACATAATGATCAGCAGGAGCGACCCGCCGAGGATAAGCTGCCAGAGTTCCGGCGCGAATTCGAACGCGTAGGTTCTGAGCAGCTCGTAAACCAGCGCCCCGATAAAGGTCGCGCCGACATTACCGGTACCGGACAGGATGGTGATAAAGACAAAATCGCCTGATACCGGCCAGTAGACCATGGAATCCGGATCGACGTGTCCGACCGTCACCGCCATGATCACGCCACCGACGCCGGCGAGCAGACCGGAGAAGACGTATTTGATATGGATCGCTTTTTCCGCGGAATAACCGAGATACTCGACCCGGATCTCGTTCTCCCGCACGGCCATTGTCATCATCCCGAGGGTTGATTTCAGATACCAGTGCGCCGCTACCGCCGAGATATACGCAAAGACTGCAGCGCAAACGAACAGTATGGGTCGGTACATTTCATCGGCGGGGGTCATACCCAGGAAGCTGACCTGCTTGATCCCAAAACCGTCTGTTGACCCAAGCCATTCAGCCTTGGCCAGAACGCCATACAGGATCATCGAAAACGCCATGTTGAGCAGTGCGAAGAAGATCGCCCTGTACTGACGCAGCAGGAAGCCAAGGAAAAACGCTAGCAGGCCGGCAGTAGCAGTGCCGCAGATAAGCAGAACGAAGAGATCGTTTACGCCAAGAATCTGCATCATCGCGACTGTATAGGCGCCGAAGCCGAAGAACAGCGCGTGCCCGAACGACACAAGCCCTGTACGCCACAGGATCAGCAGACCGATCGCGACACAACCGCGCGACAGCGACTGCAGACCGATACTGCGCATCCATTCTTCAAGGAAGAAGTTGAGGACAAGAAGTCCGACGAGGCCGATTGTCAGCCCCCAGAATGTTTTATCGAACAAGCGGTTCATATCTTCCTCGCCTTGATCGGGGCAAACAGCCCTTCGGGACGGAAGATCAGCACAAGAGCCATGATCGCATAGATCACAAACAGTTCGACTTCCGGAAACAGATGGACGGCCGCGGCACGCGATACGCCGACGACGATGGCGCCGATAAGTGCGCCGGGAATGGAACCCATCCCGCCGATCACCACCACCGCAAATGCCAGAACAATCACCTCAACGCCGATGCCGGGCTGAACCGAGATAATCGGTGCATGATAAGCGCCGCCGAGGGCACCCAGGAACGTGCCGATCATAAAGGTGATCAGGAACACTTTGGTTACATTAATCCCCATTGCCATGCTGACTTCACGATCGAAGATCACGGCAAGAAGGATTTTTCCGAACTGGGTCCGGTTCAATCCATACCAGAGAACGAAGGCGACAATGAAAGACAGGGCGATCATCGTCAGCGCGTAATTATCGAAGACAAGGCCGGCTATTTCGCTATTACCGAGCAGCGCCATCGGCTGGAACGCCAGATACGGGTTCGTGCCCCAAATCAGCAGGATAACGTCTTCAAGCACCAGGAATGCAGCAAAGGTCGCAAGCACGACAATGTGCTCGTCGCGGTCATAGAGAAACTTAAGAAGACCGCGTTCAATGATGACCCCGAGCACGACACCGAGAAAAGCAGCGCTCAAGAATATCAGCAGAAACCCGCCGGCATCCGGCAATCCGCCCTTCGCCCAGAGACCAATAAGATAGGCAGTCAAATAGGCTCCAAATGCGTAGAACGCACCGTGGGTAACGTTCAGCACTTTCTGAACGCCGAAGATCACCGTGAGGCCGACCGCCACCAGAAACAGATATGACGAATAGACCAGGCCATCCACAAGGATGACGAGTAATAATTCAAAATCCAACGTAAGACCCCTGTCAGCTTTCGCGACGCCTCTTACGG
>CAJQLI010000412.1 GCA_905479125.1 uncultured Alphaproteobacteria bacterium
GGCGCCGCCGTCGGCAAGGCCACGGCCACAGGCATGGCCGCCGTCTTCGCGTCCATGGCATCGATGGTGCAGGCGGGCGACCATGTCGTCGGCAGCCGCGCGCTGTTCGGTTCCTGCCTGTATATTCTGACCGAAATTCTGCCGAAATGGGGCGTCGAAACAACGATCGTCGACGGTACCGACCTCAACCAGTGGGAAGACGCGCTGAAACGCCCGACGAAATGCGTATTCGTTGAAACGCCGTCCAACCCGGGCCTCGACATCGTCGATATCAAGGCGGTCTCCGAGCTTGCCCACAAGGCCGGTGCGAAAGTCATCGTCGATAACGTGTTCGCGACCCCGCTGCTGCAGAAACCGCTGGAACTCGGCGCCGATATCGTCGTCTATTCGGCGACCAAACATATCGACGGCCAGGGAAGATGCCTCGGCGGCATGGTGCTCGGCGACGAGGATTACTGCGAAAACACGCTCAAGCCGTTCCTGCGCCATACAGGCCCGTCGCTCAGCCCGTTCAATGCATGGGTGATGCTGAAGGGACTCGAGACCCTCGATCTGCGGATCCGGCGCCATTGCGAGAACGCCCGTAAGATCGCCGATTACCTGGAAGACCGATCCGATCTGGCCAAGGTCCGCTATCCCGGTCTGCCAAGCCATCCGCAGCATGAACTTGCGGCATCGCAGATGACGGATTTCGGCAGCCTCGTGACGTTCTCGCTCGAAGGCGGCAAAGAGCGCTGCTTCAAGTTCATGAATGCGCTGAAGCTGATCGATATTTCAAACAACCTCGGCGATTCCAAAAGCCTGATGACACACCCGGCCACCACCACCCACCAGCGACTGAGTGTGGAAGACCGGGACTTCCTGGGTCTGGATGACGGCATGGTTCGCCTGTCGGTAGGACTAGAAGACCCCGCGGATATCCAGGACGACCTCGACCAGGCCTTTGCAGAGGCGCTAAAAGCGTAAAAAGCGCAAATTCCACTTCGCGCCGAAATCCGATAGGATGCGCGCAACACAAGCCGGACAGGATCCATGTATTCAGCCGTTACCCGGGAAATTCGCGTTCAGGTCGAACCGGTTTACCTCGACGACCAATCCGAGCCGGACAACGCCCAGTATGTCTGGGCCTATCGGGTGCAGATTGAGAATGAAGGCACCGAGACCGTGCAGCTTCTCACACGCTACTGGCACATCACCGATGGCATGGGCCGTGTTCAGGAAGTGCGGGGCGCCGGCGTGGTCGGCGAACAGCCTGTGCTGAATCCCGGCGAAAGCTATGAATACACCAGCGGTACACCGCTGCCCACGCCGTCAGGCATCATGAAAGGCAGCTATCAGATGAGTACGCCATCGGGCGATAAATTCGATATTGAAGTACCTGCCTTTTCGCTCGACTGCCCGCACGAGGCGCGGCAGCTCAACTAACCTGAGCAACAGCACAGGATCTGAGCCTTGCTCGATTTTCGACCCGTTCTCTACATAATCGGCATTCTGCTGACGACCCTGGCAGCGGCTATGTGCGCGCCGCTTGTGGCCGACCTCGTCGTCGGGCATCCCGACTGGCAGGTATTCGCAGGTTCGGCCGGGCTCACAGCCTTTATCGGTATCACGCTCCTGTTGACGACAATGGCGCCGCCGGACCGGTTCTCCGTGCGCCAGGCCTTTGTGCTGACGACACTGAGCTGGCTGGCGATGACGTTCTTCGCCGCCCTGCCGTTTGTATTCGCGGATCTTGGTCTCAGTTTCACGGATGCATTTTTTGAAGCCATGTCCGGGCTGACCACAACCGGGTCGACCGTCATCACCTCGCTGGATACAGCGCCGAGCGGCATTCTGCTCTGGCGTGCAATCCTGCAATGGCTCGGTGGAATCGGTATCATCGTCATGTCGATCGCAATTCTGCCGATGCTGAAAATCGGTGGTAACCAGCTTTTCCAGATGGAATCGTCCGACCGGTCGGAGAAAGTGCTGCCGCGTGTCGCGCAGATCGCAAGCGGCGTCGGCTTTGTCTATCTCGCCCTCACCGCGGGGTGCGCCGCCCTTCTGTGGATGGCGGGACTTAAGGGCTTCGACGCAATAGCCCATGGCATGACAACCATTGCGACAGGCGGTTTTTCGACCCGCGACGCCTCCATCGGCGCCTTTCTTGACCCGACAGTCGAGGTAATCATTACCTGTTTCATGCTGCTCGGCGCGCTTCCCTTCGTGCTCTATCTGCAAGCGGTGCGCGGCAAGCCCATGGTTATTCTCCGCGATCATCAGGTGCGCTGGTTCTTCTGGATTGTGGCGTTTTTTGTCACGGCGGTCGCCTTTGCCCATCACGTCAATAATGACATCAATATCTTCCGGGCCTTCCGGGAATCCGCGTTCAACGTCGTCTCGATCATGACCGGCACCGGCTTTTCATCGGCGAACTATGCTGGCTGGGGCGCTTTCGCGACCGGCGTTTTCTTCTTCATCATGTTCATTGGCGGCTGCGCCGGATCGACCACATGTTCGATCAAGATATTCCGGTATCAGGTTCTTTATCAGACCGCCAAAATGCAGATGAAACATCTGATACGGCCGCACGGCATCTTCATCGCCAAGTTCAACGGCCAGCCGATTACCGACGAAGTTGAAAACTCGGTCATGAGCTTCTTCTTCCTCTTCATGCTGACCTTTGCCGTCCTGGCGGGCATGTTGCATTTCATCGGTCTCGACTTCCTGACCGCCATATCTGCCGCCGCTTCGGCAATCTGCAACGTCGGCCCGGCACTGGGCGATATAATCGGGCCAACCGGCAATTATTCCACCCTGCCGGATTCAGCCAAATGGGTGCTGAGCGCCGGCATGCTCCTGGGCCGGCTCGAACTGTTCACGGTCCTCGTGCTCTTTGCGCCATGGTTCTGGCGTGGCTAGAAGCGGGACGGGTTCAGACGTCACCGATACATCTGTCCTTGACGAAACGAAATCCGTGCTGCGTGACCTCGTCGCCTTCGACACCACGTCGCGGAATTCCAACCTGCCACTGATCGAGTTCGTTGCCGATTACCTGTCGGACCGTGGGGCAACCACACGCCTGATACCTTCTGCCGACGGTGCCAAGGCGAATCTGTTCTGCACCATCGGCCCGGACATACCCGGCGGCGTGGTGCTTTCAGGTCATTCCGACGTCGTACCGGTTGACGGTCAGGATTGGTCGACCGACCCCTTCACGCTCACAGAAGCAAACGGCAAGCTCTATGGTCGGGGTAGCGCGGACATGAAGGGCTTCATCGCCTGCACCCTGGCAATGACAACCCGCTTCGCCGAAATGGACCTGCGACGGCCACGGCATTACGCGTTTTCCTATGATGAGGAAATC
>CAJQLI010000413.1 GCA_905479125.1 uncultured Alphaproteobacteria bacterium
AGCCTTTACTAAAAGCACCATTGTCCTCGTTGATTTCTGTTATTCTATCAAACATGAGCATTGGTGGAAGCGGTAATTTTGCATTACCTGGGCCAAAAAGTTCTCCATTTCCGCAGCTTATTAGCTGGAACCGTCATCTTCCTGCTCGGCGCGAAGATAGGCGACGGCCGCTTTCAGCACCGGATGATCCTTATCGTACCCGGCCTGCGCCAGGAAGGACAGACAGCGGGCTGATACATCGGCCGTCGGCGGGTCGAGCAGGGCGCCATGATCGGCGAACGGAATATGGTTCAGGTAATAATGTGTGTTGTCGACGTCGAACGACCCCCAGCCGCCGTTCTTTGACTGCATCCCGATGACCCAGTGCGCGGCCCGGCGGAGCGCATCGTCATTGGCCGATGAATCAGCCCGGTCGAGCGCCATGCCGACCACAGCGGTGTCGTCTACATCGGGGTAGAAATCGTTGCGGTACTGGAATGCCCAGCCACCCGGGTCGACATCGTCGGGCGCCTTGCTGGCCCAGTCGCCGCGGACATTCGTGATCTGCAGGTCGCGGATCCATCCGGCGGCCTTTTCGATCGAGGGGCTGGACGTCGGCTCGCCGGCTTCCATCAGCGCTTGCATCGCAAGGGCCGTATCCCAGACAGGCGACAGGCAGGGTTGGCACCATGCTTCGTCGTTGTGCTCGACCAGCAATTTGCGGATGGCCTTGCGAGCTGTCTCGAAATGAGGGTGGTCGTTGGCATAGCCCAGCGTACGGAACGCCATGACTGTATTTGCCATGGCGGGGAAGATGCCGCCGAGACCGTCTTCGCCGTTCAGGCGCTCCGTGATAAAGGAAACGGCTTTGTCGAGGCTGTGGCGGCGGGCGCGTTTCGGCAATAGCGGCTCTATGCGGCGCAATATCATGTCCAGCGCCAGGAAGGCGTAACCTAGCTTGGCGCCGGTATGGTTCACCATGTAGCGGCGTTCTTCTTCCGGCGGCGTGACGAACAGCTCGTGGATATCAATGCCGTCGGGGTTGGCCGCGCATGGTTTTTCGGACATCAGGATCAGCAACGGCGCGATGACCGTTCGTGACCAGTAAGACACTTTCAGGATGTTGAACGGTGACCAGCTCGGCAGCGACATGATGCCGATCGGCATCACTGGTATGGCGCGCCAGGGGACCTGTTCGAATAAGGCGAGGGTGATCCGCGTGAAGACATTCGCACGGGCGGCACCGCCATGGGCGAGGATGGTTTCGCGCGCGCGCACCATGTGGGCGGCATCGGGACCGTCGCCGGCTAGCTTGAGCGCGAAATAGGCTTTGACGCTGGCGCTGAGATCGAAATCGCCGTCGTGAAAAAGCGGCCAGCCATGGTGGCGGTCGGACTGAATGCGACGCAGGTATTTCGCCATCTTCGCTTCAAGGAGCGGTTCCGGTTCACCGAGGAAATGGTTGAGCAGGATATATTCGGCCGGGATCGTCGCGTCGGCTTCGAGTTTGTAGAGCCAATGACCGTCTTCGCGCTGCTGGGCGCGCAGAAAATCTGCTGCCGTTTCAACCTCGCCATCGAGGCGTGCGTCGAAGGCCTCGGGCGACATGACACTGCGTAATGCCGCCTTGCCACTTCCACTTCCGCCGTCAGAATACCTGGCGCTGGAGCCTTCCAATAACGTCACCCTGATGCTTTATCGATGATTGGCATGTGATTGCCAAAACTGCCTACTACATTCAGATAGCGCGATTTTTCGCTGTTCTGTTGCACTGCACATTGACATATATCGGTCACAACAAGCCATAGCGCAAGGTAATCCAAATCTTTTCCGGCTTGGACAGGCCTGCGTCGTCATCGAGGTCGTGCCAGCCATTAGCTATCAGCCGGTCGAGTATGCGCCGGTAATTCATCATCATCACCACCGCAGGTTTAAGCGCCCGGGCGTCGCTCTGAAGCAGAAGCCGGTCTGCCTCGGCGTATTTCTCCCGGGCGCGCAGGGCGACCGAAGCGCAGATTTCCGGGATTTTCGGGCTTTCGAGTATTTCGTCTGGTGTTCCGAGCATCACGCCATGGGCGTCCAGCTGCTCGCGCGGCAGATAGAGCCTGCCCATGCCGGCATCGTCCTTCAGGTCACGGAGGATGTTGGTGAGCTGGAGCGCGGTGCCGAGCGCGATCGCGAATTCCCGGGCCGAATCGCTGGAATCACCGAATATCCGGACCGAAAGCAGGCCGACGGCTCCCGCCACACGGCTGCAGTATAGTTCCAGGTGTTTGCAGCTCGGCGCGACGATAATGTCGTCGGTATCCATTTCCATGCCGGCGATGACTTCAAAAAAGTCTTTTTTATCAAGGTTGTAAAGTCTGATCGCTCGGCTCAGCGCCCGAAGCACATGGGTCTCTGCGCCAACCTGGTCAGGGGCGTAGAGGGCCTCTATCTCGCGGCGCCACTCATCGAGTTGACGCCGTTTTTCCTCCATCGGGGCGGTCCCGTCCGCGATGTCGTCGACTTCGCGGCAGAATGCATAGACGGCGAACATGGCGTCGCGGCGGTCTTCCGGCAGAATCCGCATTCCCCAATAGAAAGAAGATCCCGCAGCGCGGGTGACGGCGCGAACATGATCACGCGCAGCAATGTCTCGATCACCGGCGGGGTTCGGTTGGACCATCCGGCTATTCTATCCAGCTATGTGTCGAATCAGAATCCAATCATTTTGAAATGGACGGGTAATTTGACGATTTCTGCTGCGGGTTGACTCATGGGCGGCCAAATCGGTACAATTTTGTCTCATATATGAAACAGGTGTCTCAAATTTGAGACACCTGTCCGAAACGTCTTTGGAAACAATTCGTTACAAAGACAGCAGGAGGGCAGATGGAACAGGAACAGAGAGTCCGCGAACCCGAAAACATCGTGTGGCAGACGCGCACGCATGAAGAAACGGCGTTCGAGCGGCGTCTGGCGGACGCGATGGAGAAGGCCTTCATCGGTGGTGTGACCGAGCTGGATGCCCTCGTTGAATATCTCAATGCCGCAGGCGTGCGTGACGAGGAAAACCGCGCCTGGACCGTGGAGAGCTATCGCGCCGTGATCGCGCGGCTCGGAGCATGAACCCAGTGTCCGGCACTGTCGGCGACGTCCGGCTGGAATTCCGCGACGTCACCAAGAAGTTTCAGGATCGCCAGGGCTCCGGCCAGACCATCACGGCCGTCGAAGGGGTTACCCTGTCGGTCCGGGACGGCGAAGTCGTCTCGCTCATCGGCCCGTCGGGCTGCGGCAAGTCGACCCTCCTCAACATGGCGTCCGGGCTGAACGGCTCGAGCGGCGGCGAGGTTTTCGTCGACGGTGAGGAAGTGGTCGAAGTAAATGAGCATGTCGCCTTTATGCTGCAGAAGGACCTGCTGCTGGCATGGCGGTCTATCCGCGAGAATGTCGAGCTCGGGCTTGAAATACAGGGCGTCGACAAGGCAGAGCGCCGCCGCCGGTCGGATGACTGGCTAACACGCTGCAAGATTGCCGATTTTTCTGAACATTATCCGCATCAGCTGTCCGGTGGCATGCGTCAACGTGCGGCGCTTGCCCGGACACTCGCAACCGATCCGCACGTGCTACTGCTCGACGAGCCGTTCTCAGCGCTTGATGCCCAGACAAAGATGATCCTTCAGCAGGACCTTGCCCGCACGCTGGCCGATGCCGGCAAAACGGCGCTGTTCATTACCCATGACCTTGTCGAAGCGGTCGCGCTGTCGGATCGGGTCCTCGTGATGAGCCAGCGTCCGGGCCGGATCATCGAAGAGATCGATGTTGATATTTCGGATCGCGATAATCCGATGGAGCGTCGGAAAGATCCAAAGATCGGCAATTACGTGGCGCAGCTGATGTCGCTGCTTCACGTGGGCGAGGCTGATCTCCAGCAGGTCTGACGAAACGTGACGAGACGAGATTGGACG
>CAJQLI010000414.1 GCA_905479125.1 uncultured Alphaproteobacteria bacterium
ATACCCCGTTCGATTTCGGCATCCTTTTGTCGGTTTACGTGTCGGAGACCGACGAACAGGCAAAGATCGAAAGCCAGGAAGGCATCTGGTACTTCCTGCGGAATTGCCTGAAAGGCCATCTTCGGACAAAGGGCCGTACGCTGACCTGGGGGCCCGGCATTCCGTCAACCAGTCCCGAGAGCTGGCGCGGGTTCCTGGAACAATGGCAATTCGGCGCCAAACAACTCGGCGACACCGAAGACTGGGAGGAACTCGACGAACGCGCCTCGATCATCGTTGGCAGTCCGGAAACCGTCCGCAACAAACTTCTGGCACTTGTCGAAAAGACACAGACCGGCAACCTGCTGATCCAGTTCCATTTCGGGAACATGAAGGACGACCTCACACGCAAGAGCATGCGGCTCTTTGCAGAACAGGTCGCGCCTGCACTCCGCGCTGAATCAGCGGATATCTTCGCCCGCGATTTTCCTGAAATGGCCGACAGGGAGTCCGTCTGATGACCGGAAAATCAATGCGCGTCGCGGGTAGTGACGTCTGGCTCACGGAAATCGGTACCGGCAGCCCCGTTCTCTATCTTCATGGCATCCCCGACCTTCACGGGATAGAGGCCGAGCCGATGGCGTTTCATCAGGCGCTGGCGGAATCGTGCCGCCTGATCGCCCCGGCTCACCCCGGATGCGCTGAAACAACAGACGACGAAACATTGGAAACGATGGATGACGTCGTCTTTCATTACCTGCGCGTCCTCGATGCCCTCGACCTCGGCTGTTGCCCCATCGTCGGTAGCGGGATCGGCGGCTGGATCGCCGCGGAGATAGCCGTCCGACACCCCGAACGGGTTGAAAAACTCGCCCTCATCGGGGCCACCGGGCTAAAGGTCCCCGGCCACCCGATCGGCGACATCTTCTGGTACGCGCAACCGGATGACGGTGTCCGCTATGACGGTCTCCGCGATTTGCTGTTCGCCGGGCCTCGTTCGGGGGCCGGGTTGGAAATGATCCCCGATGCCAAGGACGACATCGAACGGGAAATGCTCAAATACAAAGTGTTCCGGTTTGCCAGTCTGATCGGTTTCAGGCCGCCCTACCTGCATAATCCCAGACTGCGTTCACGGCTCGACCGATACACGAACCCGGCGCTGGTTTTATGGGGCGAACGGGACAGCCTTGTCCCCCGCGCACATGCCGAAGCCTATCGCGACGGGTTTGCGGACGCCCAGCTGGAGATCATCGCGGAATGCGGCAACAGCCTGGTTGTGGAAGCCCCGGAGCACACCGCCGAATTCGTTGCCGAATTTCTGACGGGCTAGGCCTGCGCCTTTCGCTTCCCGGCACGGGACGTGATGAAAACCGAGGACGATACGATCACCGCGCCGGCTATATTAGCCCAAAGCTCCATCGGCCAGAAGGACAGGGCCGCACCTGCAGCCATAACCGGGTAAAGCCAGACCGACATCGGCCCCTCGGCATAACGCTGCACAATTGTTGCGAAGGCATACATCCCGAACAGGGCGAAAAAGCCGATATGAACGACGGTATATAGATCGCCGCCGATCATCGGCGTATATGCGAATATCAACGGGACAATATAAAGCCCCTTTGCGATCTTCCACGATTCCACACCCGTCGCCATGGGGGGAGAACCGGCAATGCCGGCTGCCGTAAACGACGCCAGACAAACAGGCGGCGTGACGTTCGAATCCTGGCTGAGCCAGAAGATAATCAGATGGGCGGTCAGCAAAAACGTGGTCATCGTCGCCGTGTCGACCAGAACCGGACGGATAACGACGGCAAGTTCAAACGGCATTGCGCTGACAAGTTGTTGCGCTTCATCCGGCGACATACCGGTGGCTATTTTTGCCACAAGTGGAGAATCCACCAGCGCAAACATCGCCGCTTTTGCCGGGTCCGTTATCCCCGCAACAAGCTGGTCGACGATAAGCCCGTCAGCGAGCATCCCGGACAGGGCCGGTGCCGACAGGATGGCCAGGACGATATAGGCGGCCGTCACCGGCAGACCCATTCCCAGAACCAGCGACGCAAGGGCTATCAGCAACAACGCAATAAACAGCGAACCCTGCGACCACTGCGCGATCATCAGCGCGAAAGAGTTCGCCACACCCGAAGTCGTCACCGCGTTATTCACAAGCCCGACCGCGACAAGAAGGATTGCCGTCATGGTCGCCGTTTTCATGCCCATGACCATGGCTTCGCAAATCTTCGGCGCGGTCATTTTATTGGGCGTAAACCAGCTTGTAACGATCAGCGTTCCGATTGCAAAACAGGCCGCATAAGACGGTGTCCGGCCTGAAACCAGCATGTAGGTCATCACGCCGAGGGGCAGGACGAAATTTAGGGCACCGGCCCAGAGCTTTTTCCAGTCGACGACATTTCCTGCTTCGACGCCGATATCGTACTTCATCGCCTCGACCCGGACATTGAAGGCGATCGACATGAAATACAGGATCGCGGGCACGATGGAATACAGGACGATGGTGCCGTAATCGATCCCCGTATAGGACACCATGACAAACGCGCCGGCACCCATGATCGGCGGCATGATCTGCCCACCGGTCGAGGCCGACGCCTCGACACCGGCGGCAAACATCGGCCGAAAACCGTTGGATTTCATAAGCGGGATAGTGATCACACCGGTGGATGCCGTATTGGCAACCGCCGAGCCCGATATAGTGCCGGTAAGCGCAGATGCCAGTACTGCCACGAAGGCAGACCCACCACGAAAACGGCCGGCGACAATCTTCGCAAACTCTATCACAAAATCAGAGGCGCCGGACACAACCAGGAACGCGCCGAATATCATGAACAGGGCAATGTTGGCCGAAGATATCGTCGTGATGATCCCGAACATGCCTTCGTCGTTATACATTGAACGGAAAAGCACATCGCTCAATGGCAGGCTGGCTGCCCGGAATGCACCCGGCAGAACCTCGCCGAGAAAAAGAATGTAGGACATCGCAACGATGATAAGGATCGGAATGATCCAGCCCGTCAGTCGCCGCGTCAGATCTATGGCGGCAAAAATAACCGTGAGCCCGGCTGCCCAGTCGAGAAATGTCAGCTGCCAGGTCTGACCGGTCTTTGCGAGGGTGCGGGTGTACAGACCGTCTTCCGCGTAGGCGATCCAGCACGCAGCGGCAAAGACGAGTAACCCGTACAAGATATCCAGCCCGATTGCCCAGGCGCGGTCTTTTTCAAAACGGAAAGTCGGCGACGAAATCGCGGCAATCAGGGCGAACCCGCCGAAATGAATACAATTCTGCCAGCTTCCCGGCTCGTTCAGATAAAGATTGGTCACGATATGCCAAAGCCCGAACGCGACAATCATCGATGTCGGCAACCAATACGCCTTGTTATTGCGCGCGAACTCTACGTCAAAGATGCGTTCACGAAAGACGGTTGGCACTTCTTTAGCAGTGGTATCGGCCGACGCCGTGTCCATGGTTTTGTTATCTGAACTCATGTGAAATATCCTGGTGGCGAAAAAAAATCGGCGACAGCCTGCAGGCCGTCGCCGATTTCATGATCTTCGAAAAATCACGGATTAATCCGCAATTAGTCCTATTTGGCCATCAGGTGCGCGGGAATTTTCAGCCCGACTTCCTTGTAGTACTTCATCGCGCCGGCATGCAGCGGCACGGGAAGACCCGCCATCGCCTTTTCAACTGCCATAGCTTTGGTCGCCGGATGGATTGCCTGCAGGAAGGGAAGGTTTTCGTAGATCGCCTTCGTCAGCTTGTAGACATGTTCCTCGGAGACATCGTCATTCACAGCCAGGAAATTAGGCTGAGCAATGGTCTTGATGTCTTTCTTCTGGCCGGGATAGGTGCCTGCCTTGATGGTGTAAGGCACCCAGAGATTGCGGCCGCCGTCCATCTTCTTTCCTTCCTCAGGCGTAACGTCGAGGATGGTGAACTTGCCGGCATTCGCAGCCATCAGCTTGGTGATCGCGCCGGTGGGCGGTCCTGCGCCCAGGCCTGCGCCCATCGCCTTGCCGTCAGCCATTGCGTCGGCGCTGGGACCGAAGCCCGCATAGATCGGCGTGTAGTCTTTTTCGATATCCACGCCCAGGCCCTGCAGCAGCACCCGGTTGGAGCCGATCGTGCCGGAGTTTTTCTTGCCCATGGCCATGGCCTGGCCCTTCATCGCGATCATGTCGGAAGCGGTTCCGAACTTCACGTACTTGTTCGCGATCACGAACTGCTCAACGTTCTGCCAAAGCATGGTGACAGCGCGCACATTCGGTTGCGGAGCGGAAACCGGACCGGTACCCGTTGCAGCGTAGGATCCGAACAGGCCCTGAACGATCGCGAAATGCGCGGTTCCCGCACCAAGTGCCTGAATATTCGCGCCCGAGCCGGCTGAATTAACAGCGGTGAGGCTGAACTTCTGCTTCGGAAGCAGTTTGATCTTGCTGAGCGTCGCAATCGCCGTGCCAACCGGATGGTAGGTCCCACCCGTTGAGGCCGTGTTCAGAACATAGTTCGCATCAGCGGCAACGGCCGGAGCCTGCCCGCCGATCAAAGCGGCAACTGCCAGGCCGGCGGCCCCGGTCGTCTTGAGTAGTGTTGCGTATTTCATAGTGTCCTCCTGTGGAAATAATTATCGGGTTTTTAGTTTTTTCAGATCATACACGTTCAGTAACGGCTGTCAGAGGATTATACGTTCGCAAGACGGTTCCAGATGACAAAAATAAGAAATATTTTGGCGTATTACCATTGTTCGACCGAGGGACGCAGATCCATTTCGAACGTCCAGGCGTCCCGGGGCTGCGCATGCATCCCCCAATAGGAATCCGCAATGTGATCCGGGTTGAGCATACCCCCGGCCGGAAGCGCCGCCGTCCGGTCAGGAAACTTGTTCCGCACGGCATCGGAATCAATCATTCCATCG
>CAJQLI010000415.1 GCA_905479125.1 uncultured Alphaproteobacteria bacterium
TCGAACAGCGCCGTCATCCGGGTGCCGACCTGCTTGATGTCAGGGATATAGACGAACGCGCCGCGCCCGGCCTCTGCCGCCTTGCGCATGAAATAGCTGTTCGGCGCCGACCCGATTCCGACGGTGAACAGGCGTGCATTCCCCAGGCGCTGGCGGATGTCACGGAACAGCTCCGTCTCGTTGGACACCGCCCCGTCAGTGACGAACACGATCTGTTTCAACCGGCCCTCTGCGGCGACGGTATTCAGCGCCGTGTGCAGGGCAGGGCGCATCACTGTGCCGCCATCCGCCGTGGTATCGCGCAGGAACAGCTTGGCGAATAGCCGGTTTGTATCGCTTGCCGGCATGGCGTGTTTAAACAATGTCTCGGTGTCGTTGGAAAACCGGATGAGGTTGAACCGGTCTTGGCCGCCCAGCCTGTCGACGGCGGCATCCAGCGCGGAACGCGCGGCACGGATCGACACGCTACCCATCGAGCCCGACCGGTCGAGGATAAAGACGACGTCGCGGGGCCGGGTGTTTTGCGTGGCGTGCTTCGGCGCCGGTGGCATCACCAGTGCGGTCACAAACACATCGTCGCCGATACGTTCACGGAATGCGGCGACCAGCGGCTCTGCGGCCAGTTTTGGTGCCCAGTCGAGGGTGAAGTCGCGGTCGGCGGGGACTGTTTTGCGGTCCAGCGTGATCCGCCGCCTGCCGTCGCCGAGATCTTCAATGCCGATTTTGTGGCTGGTGCTGGCGACGGTCGTCAGCGCCATGCCTGCATCGAGATTGACGGTCAGGGTGACCGGGTTTCCGGGGGGCGATGTGTCGGGATCCTTCACCGGTATGCGAATTTCCGGCAGGGCATCGCGCAGGGCGCCGGGCATGCCGTCGCCGTTCTCTGTGACGGGCTGGTGGACCATTCTGACCGGTCCCGCTGCCGGATCGAAGCGGGGGGCGACGACCATCGGAAAGCGCAGGCTGAACCTGCCGCGATCATAGTCGAGCCGTTGGCTGTAATGCAGTTGTACCGCGATTCTGCCGCCGGGCGGGATATTGGCGACATTGTTGGAAAAGATATTCGGCCGGTGCTGTTCGACCAGTGCTGCCCGCCGGCCCTGGCGTTTGGCGGCTTCATAGGCTTTGCGCGCGGCCTGGCGTTCGGCGATTTTCGCCTCGATCACCCGGTCGCCGACGACCAGTTTCATCCGGCTGACGGCGGAATTTTCCGGTAACGGAAACACGTAGCGTCCTTCGAGCCAATCGCCGGTCGGGTTGACGAAATACTGTTTCACCATCGTGCGCGCGACGATACCGCTGACATCGATTTCAACCTCGGTCGCGACAAGCGGCGCCGGTGCATATTCACCGGGTCGGGTGCTGTGAAACAGTAACTGGCCGCGCTGGACGTCACCGAGGGTCATGAGCGTGGGGGTGCGGGTCTCAGCCGCAGGGGCGGGTGACAGCGTCTGGGCAGACGGGGAGATGACGGGCAGGGCGATCAGGATGACCGGCAGAATGCGCCGGATGGCGGGAAGAGCGCGGGCTGACATAGTGTTGTTTCCTTCTTGAAGAGGCGATGGAGACAGGAAACACCGGTAATGCGGCCCGGGCAGGGCAGATCGGGGCCAATTACGGCGATCGCGTGATAAATCGTGGCGATTTTGTGGCCGTGCGGCGTGCTATCCTGTTGCCTGTCATCCGCCACGGGCGTAATTTGCGCGCGCTCGTAACATTTCGACCAATCGCAAAAGGTAATTCAGGCTATGGCCCTCGTCGCGCAGCGTCTCTCGCGGATCAAACCGTCCCCCACCAATGTCCTGACCGGCAAAGTCGCCGAGCTCAAGGCCGCCGGCCGCGATATCATCGGCCTCGGCGCGGGCGAGCCGGATTTCGATACCCCGGACAACATCAAGGCGGCGGCGAAGGCGGCCATCGATGCGGGCGAAACCAAATACACGCCGATTCCCGGCACGCTGAAGCTGCGCCAGGCGATTTGCGACAAGTTCAAGCGCGACAACAACCTGGACTACAAGCCCGAGCAGGTGATCGTCAGCTGCGGCGGCAAACAGGTCATCTATAACGCCTTCATGGCGACGCTCGACCCGGGCGATGAGGTGATTATTCCCGCACCTTACTGGGTGTCCTATCCCGACATGGTGCTGCTGGCCGAAGGCACGCCGGTTTTCGTGGCAGGTGTCGAGTCCAATAATTTCAAGATCACGCCCGAAGATCTCGAAGCAGCTATCACGCCGAAGACCAAGTGGGTGCTGCTGAATTCGCCCAGCAACCCGACCGGTGCCGCCTATTCGCGTGCCGAACTGAAGGGTCTGACGGATGTGCTGATGCGCCATCCCCATGTCTGGGTGATGACCGACGACATGTACGAACACGTTATCTATGACGATTTTGAATTCTCGACACCGGCGGAAATCGAACCCGGCCTGATGGACCGCACGATCACGCTGAACGGTGTTTCGAAGGCCTATTCGATGACCGGCTGGCGGCTCGGCTACGGTGCGGGTCCGGTGGAACTGATCAAGGCGATGGTCGTGATCCAGTCGCAGTCATCGACGCATACCTCGTCGATCAGCCAGGCGGCCTCGATCGAGGCGCTCAACGGCCCGCAGGATTTCATCGGGCCGCATAACGACATGTTCCGCGAACGCCGCGACCTGGTGGTGTCGATGTTGAACCAGGCGGCGGGCGTGACCTGCCTGAAACCGGAAGGCGCGTTCTATGTCTATCCGTCCTGTGCCGGCACGCTGGGGAAAACGGCGCCCGACGGCACGAAGATCGATACCGATGCCGATTTCTGCACCTACCTGCTGGAAAGCGAAGGTGTCGCAGTCGTGCCGGGTGTTGCGTTCGGGCTGGAGCCGTATTTCCGGATTTCCTACGCCACGTCCACCGAAGCGCTGACCGATGCGTGTGAGCGCATCCAGCGGGCCTGTGCAGCACTGACGTAGCCTTCAAAGGCGCATTGACCTCGATCATATTGCCCGTGTGGCGGGTGGCATATCCTGACCGGTGAGCGAGTTTTTCGTGTAACCCGTCTTATAAGGATATCCGCCCGTGCGACTGCAATTCCTCGGCGCAACCGGCACCGTTACCGGATCGAAATATCTGCTTGAACAGGGCGACTGCAAAACCCTGATTGATTGCGGGCTCTTTCAGGGACTGAAGGAACTGCGCCTGCGAAACTGGGCGCCGCTGCCGGTGACCCCCAATGCCGTTGATGCGGTTGTACTTACCCACGCCCATATCGATCACAGCGGTTACGTGCCGCTGCTGGTCAAGAACGGGTTCAAGGGACGGGTTTACTGTTCCGAGGCGACGTTTGATCTGTGTTCGATACTGCTGCCGGATTCCGGCTACCTGCACGAGGCGGATGCCGATCGCGCGAACCGCTATTCTTATTCGAAGCACAAACCTGCCCTGCCGCTATATACAGAGCAGGATGGTCGCGATTGCCTGGACCGGTTTAGCGTCGTCGATTTTGATGTACCGCACGACCTGCCGGGCGGGCTGACATTCACGTTGCAGCGGTCGGGCCATATTCTCGGCTCCGCTTTTGTAACCGTCTCCGACGGC
>CAJQLI010000416.1 GCA_905479125.1 uncultured Alphaproteobacteria bacterium
TTGTTCTTCAGAGAGGCTTCCAGTCACAGTCAGGGCTCCTTTGGTCGTGATCCGACACCGGTCCTTGCGGCCGGTTCGTGCCATCTCTCGGGTTACCCGGATGCAGGCAAAACCTGCATCGACCTGCCATCTCACCCCCGATGAATGGCCGCGTATACCGACAGTCTACTATCGAACTCTAATTGCCGAAAGGTGGGTCTGTCGCTTCGTCCTCACCCGACAGATGAACCTGAACGAATTGACCTGTTTATATGAAAAGGAATATAAATGAGATAGATTCTCAACGGGGGGGGGCAAAAATAATGGAGGTAGCAGTACTTGGCGGTGGCCACGGATGTTACGCCGCCGCAGCGGACGCGGCGGAAGCGGGACACAATGTGCGATTCTGGCGGCGCGATGCCGATGCGTTCCGGCCAGTACTGGACAGCAGTACCGTTCTTGTTTCCGACAGCAAGGGCCGCCGTGAGATCCCGCTCTCGCTCGCCACCACCAATGTCGCGGAAGCCATGGAAGGCGCCGAACTGATCTTGTCGCCCCTGCCTGGAACCACACAGGCAGGGCTGGGCGAAACCATCGCGCCACACCTGAAAGACGGCCAGGTCGTCTTCATCCCGCCCGGTACGTTCGGCAGCTACCTGATGGCAAGGCAGGTCCGCGACAGCGGCAATACGGCTGAGGTCGCGTTTGGCGATGCAGGCACTCTCCCCTGGCTGGTCCGCAAGCAAGCGGACGGGTCCACCCGCATCACCACGCGGACGGTCCGCCTGCCATCGGGTATATTTCCCGCCCGCCTCTCGGACCATGCATTCGGTCTGATCGAACAGGTTTTTACCGAGACCGAACGCCGGCGCGACGCACTCGATGCGGCACTCCTGAATTACGGGCCGATCATTCACCCGCCGCTAATCCTGATGAATGCCGGACCGTTGGCACATTTCGATGCCTGGGACATCCATAACGAGGGCACCCAGACGACTATCCGAAATGTCCACAATGCCCTCGATGCGGAACGGATCGCGATCCGCGAGGCACTGGGCTACGGTGCGCCGCATTTTCCGCTCGCGGATCATTACAACCGCGACCCTGCCGGCGACACGATGTATTCGGTAACCTCCCATGATGAACTGGTCGGCTCAAGCGACTGGCGCGAAGACATCGATCTGTTCACGCATCGCTACATGCTGGAAGACATCGCCCTCGGGCTGGCTCTCCTGGTCTCGCTCGGCGACTGGGCCGGCGTGCCCTGCCCGGTCGCCACGGGCCTGCTCGCAATCGGCGGCGCGGCGATCGGCAAGGACTTCCGGGCGACCGGACGCACCTGGGAAAATATCGGCCTTGCAGGACTCGGACAGGGCGAGCTCCGCACCCTGCTCGATGAGGGCATTTCATGAACGACAAACCGGTCATCGCCGCCGTCGGCGCGGGGCGCATGGGTGTCGGACTGGCGCACGTGTTCGCCTATGCAGGTCACGAAGTCCAGCTGCTCGACGTGAAGGAGCGCGATGCCGATGGCTTTGCCTCCCTTCAAGCACGTGCCAGGTCGGACATAGCCCGGACGATCGGGCTGATGGCAACGCTCGGGCGGATCGACGCCACCGATACCGACGCCATCCTCGACCGTGTCACGATATACCCGCTCGACCGCGCCGCCGAGGCACTGTCTGACGTGCCCCTGATTTTCGAAGGCGTACCCGAGGTCCTCGAAGCCAAGGAACGGGCATTCGCCATTACCTGCAAACACGCGTCCACCGATGCGATTATTGCGTCTACGACATCGACCATGATGGTGGACGAGCTCGCCGCTTTCGTGGCCGGGCGCGAACGCTTCCTCAATGCGCACTGGCTTAACCCCGCCTTCCTGATCCCGCTGGTCGAACTCAGCGTCGGCAGTGAAACCGCACCCGATGTCGTCGACAGCCTGAAACAGACGCTCGAGGCCGTGGGCAAAGTTCCCGTGGTGCTTCAGGCAAAGCCCGGATTTGTCGTCCCACGTATCCAGGCACTCGCCATGTCAGAAGCGGCGCGGGCGGTCGAAGACGGCATCGCCTCGCCCGAAGAAATCGACAAGGCCGTGCGCGTGGGCTTCGGTCTGCGCTTCGCCATCCTCGGGCTGATCGAATTCATCGACTGGGGCGGCAACGATATTCTCTACTACGCCGGCAATTACATGAAAAAGGCGTTCGATTCCGATCGCTTCGACGTCCCGGCGATCACCGAACAATACATGAAGGAAGGCCGCAACGGTCTGCGTGAAGGCCGCGGGTTTTATGACTACCGCGATATCGACGTCGACGCCTATCAGCTGGAAACACTGCGCAAACTGATCGATCTGATCGATCACCTCGGCCTGATGGCGCCACCCGGTGGTGTTACCGACCCTGCCGATAGCCCCGCGGCCAAAGCGGGAAATCCTTTTTTGAAATCCTGAACATTTGCAGGGTATCGGCCGTACAGCCTAAAACGTCCCCTCACCAAAGGAGACGAAAATGAGCTGGAAAGATTTTCTGAACGACACCGTCCGCAGGCTTGGCGCTTTTGAAAAGGAAGCGCCGGAAACATTCGCCGGTTTTGGCACAATGGCCGAATGCGCCAAGCGCGACGGGGTGCTCGGTCAGCAGACCAAGGAATTCATCGCCCTCGGCATGGCGGTCTCGACACGTTGCGACAGCTGTATCGGCTTTCACGTCTGCGCCCTCGTCAAGCTGAAGACCACACGCGAAGAGATGATAGATGCCCTGACGATGATCGCCTATAGGGGCGGCGGCCCCGCGGTCACATACAGCGCAAAAGCACTCGAAGCCTATGACGAGTTCAGCGCATAACGGCAGATGCCGGTTCCATAGTCAGTTTTTCCGCTGCCTGACGACCAGCACCGAACAATGGGCATGGCGGACAACGCGGGAGGAGACAGACCCCAACAGATAATCGGCTACCCCCGGATCATGGGAAGACATCACGATCATGTCGATGCCGTTGTCATTGGCGAAGTCGAGAATATCCGCTCCCGGATTGCCTTCTCGCACGACGATATCCGCCTTGCCGTCCAGCCCATACGCTTTTGCCACGGCTTCCATGTCTTCCCGTGCTGCGGCTGTGACATTTTTCCGAAGGTCCGCCGGCAGATGAACGCTTACATAGGCCGGCATTTCCTCCACCACATGCAGGAGGATGATTTTTGCCCCATGGGCTTTAGCCATCTCTACCGCCATCTCAACCGCAGCCGAGCCGGATTTTGAAGACTGAACAGGCAAAGGGACAAGAATTTTCTCGATCATCGCACAATCCTTTTCTGATGAGGACGGATGTCCAAACCTCATTCTGGTCCCCTGCCGCCCCGATACCTTGATCTGTATCAACAGGGCCGATGCCTCCAATCATCTTGTCGAAACCGAATTTCCGGGCCTATAGTTCCTGCATGCCTGATGATTCAAGACTCCTCACCCCCGTGCCTGGCCGTGTATCGGCGGAACCAGGGAAGTTGGTCACCGACCCCGCAGTGTGGACCGGCGACGAACTGGCAGCGCGCAACGACTGGATCTATACGCTCTCCGATGACGATATCGCGGCACTGGGCGATATCGCGAAACAGGTACGTGCGACCATTGGCGACGATGCCGATGGCTTGCTCACGCTAAATTCGTCGGAAATAAACCTCGGCGCGTT
>CAJQLI010000417.1 GCA_905479125.1 uncultured Alphaproteobacteria bacterium
ATGCTGACCACCCTGATCGAATTCCTCGGCGACAATCCCGATCCGACGGAACAGGAAGTTCGCGAAGCCATAAGCGGAAACCTGTGTAGATGCACGGGTTATCAGGGGATCGTCGCTGCCGCGCTTGATGCGGCCAAGCGGTTACAGGGACAGGAAATAGCCGGAGCATAGCCTCATGGGCGCGAAAATGTTTGGCGCACGGGTTGCGCGGCTGGAAGATCCCCGGCTGCTGACCGGGCGCGGCAGCTATACCGACGATTTCCATTTGCCCGGCATGCTCGAGGCAGCGTTCGTGCGGTCTCCGCACAGTCACGCAAAGATCAACAGCATCGACACGACGGCGGCCAAGGCGCATCCGGGTATTGTCGCGGTGTATACGGCGGCGGACCTGCCGGAGTACCTGCGCGACATGACAGTCCCGTTCCAGGTGCCGAACCCGGCGATTTCGCAGCCCTTTCAGCAAAGATTGCTCGAAGACCGTGAAGTCTGTTTTGCGGGTGAGCCGATCGCGCTTGTTGTTGCGGATTCACGCTACAACGCAGAGGATGCCGCAACGCTGGTGGAGATCGATTTCGAGATTCTGCCGGGGGCGTCTGACTGCAAATCCGCGCTCGAAGACAGCGCACCGATGTGTCACGCGGATTCGGCCAATAACGAAGGGGCGAAATACACTGTCGGCTACGGCGATGTCGCAGACGCATTCGCCAATGCGCATTTAACCCATCGCGAGGAATACTGGATTCACCGGGGCGGCGGGTTCGCCATCGAGAACCGCGCGGTGGTTGCCGAATATGACGAATTGCAGGATATGCTCACCATCTGGTCGGCAACACAGTCGCCGTTCCTGGTGAAGCAGAATGTCGTCGATATGCTGGGGTGGGAATCCGACAAGGTCCGCGTGATTGCGCCCGATGTCGGCGGCGGGTTTGGCCCGAAGACCATCTACTATGTCGAGGAAGCCCTGATTCCGCTGGTCGCGAAAGAACTGGGACGTCCCGTTAAATGGGTCGAGGACCGGCGCGAAAACTTCCTCGCGACCAACATGGAACGCGATCAGTACTGGGATATGGAGATCGCCGTCGATGCCGATGGCAAACTGCTCGGCGTGCGCGGCAAGATGATTCACGATAGCGGCGCCTACATGCCTTGGGGGATCATATCGCCCTATATCTCGGCAACGACGCTGCCGGGACCGTACATTCTGCCGACCTACGAGCTGGAAACGCGTGTTGCGCTGACCAACAAGGTGGCGGTGACACCGGTGCGCGGGGCAGGGCGGCCGCAGGCCGTGTTCGCAATGGAACGGCTGATGGACCGGGCGGCCGACAAGCTCGGCATCGACCGGGTCGAAATCCGCCGCCGCAACCTGATCCCGACCGAACAGATGCCTTATGCGCTGGGGCTTATTTTCCGTGACGGCAAGCCGATGACCTACGATTCCGGCGACTATCCGAAATGCCAGGCGGAAGCATTGCGCATTGCCGATTACGACGGGTTTCGCGCGCGTCAGGAAGCGGCGCGTGCAGAGGGCCGCCATATCGGTCTCGGTATTGCCAATTACGTCGAGGGTACCGGGCTGGGACCGTTTGAGGGCGCCACCGTGCGTATCCAGCCATCCGGGCGGATCTGTATCTATACCGGCGGCGGCGATTCAGGCCAGGGGCACTGGACCACGCTGGCCCAGGTCTGCGCGGACAAGTTCGGTGTCGGTGTTGCGGATATCGACGTCCAGAAGGGCGATACCGGTAAAATTGCGTCAGGCGTCGGCACGTTTGCCAGCCGGATTGCGGTGAACGCAGGCTCGTCGGTTCACCTGGCGTCGATGGAAGTGCGGGAAAAGGCGCTTAAAGTGGCCGCCCACATGCTCGAAGCGGCCGAGGAAGATCTCGATATTGAAGACGGCCGCGTCGTCGTCAAAGGCTCTGACCTGTCCGTTGGACTGGCGGAAATTGCCCGTGCCGTTCAGGGCATGCCGGGCTTCTCATTGCCCGGTGGCGTTGAGCCGGGACTGGAAGCCACCCATTACTTCTCGCCGTCGCAGTCCTGCTATTGCAACGGCACTGCGGTGGTCGAGCTTGAGGTCGATCCGGCGACCGGCTGGGTCGATATCCTGAAATATTCGATGGCCCACGATTCCGGCACGCTGATCAATCCGTTCGTGGTGGATGGCCAGGTCCAGGGTGCCGTCGCCCAGGGTGTCGGCAATGCGTTGCTCGAATGGATGATCTATGACGACAATGCGAACCCGGTCTCGGCGACTTTCGCCGAGTACCTGCTACCGTCTGCACCGGAAACGCCCAATGTCGGTGTCGTCCATATTGAATCGCCAAGCCCGATCAACCCGCTCGGCGTCAAAGGCGCTGGCGAGGGCGGCACGATTCCGGCACCTGCGGCAATCATGGCCGCCATCGAGGATGCGCTGTCGCCGTGGAACGTAGAGATATCGGGCGCGCCGATTACGCCCTCGATGATCGTCGAAAAGGTGCGGGCAGGGGCCTAAGCCCTACGACTTGCGCCAATCAGGAATAATAAGGCGTCACACCGGCGGAATGATCGGTGATGTCGACGACCTCGAGGATCGAGGGAACCAGTTTCTTGATTTCGACCTCGACGCCCTGTCGCAGGGTGGCCGACGAAGACGAACAGCCTTGGCAGCCGCCTTCGAGGCGCACGAATGCCGTGTCTTTTTTGATATCGATCAGCGAGATATGCCCGCCATGGGCCGCGACCTGAGGGTTGATTTGCGTATTCAGCAGATCAAGGATCGCTTTGCCTTCGGGGGTTTCCAGACCGGGGCGATCTTCGAGATCGATTGCGTCACGAACGTCTTCGACCTCGGGAACATAATGTTTCAGCATGTTCTGGATTGGTCCCATCAGCCCATAGGCCGCGCCTTCGAAGCGCAGATAGGCGATGCCGTCCTTGAAGGCTTTAAACGTTATATCGCCGCCGCCGTCTTTCGCGGCGGGACGGATACGCGTATCCACGATTTCCTGGATTTCCTTTGCCGGTCCGGTGAGTTCCTCGGCAGGCTCATCGGCCGCCTCGGCGGCAGGTGCCGCTGAAGCCGCAGCGTTTTCATCGATCACGTCAGCACCGGACATGAAATGGTCCATGATGGCTGCCAGCACCCGCGGGCGCAGGACATGCCATTCGGCGTCGGCGGTTTTTGTGACCTTGATGTCATCGGCGCCCAGTGTGACGCGGAATACGGAACCGAGATCGAAAATACGCTGTGCCAGCGGTGAGCGCGCTGCATCGGCGGCTGTGAGGTCTGCGCCTGCGGCATACACATCGCGTCCCGGCATAAAGCGGACGATTTCTGCGCTGGCTGTTTCTTCGGTCTGGATGAACATGTCTGGCTTCCGGTCTGATGTTTCGTAGCGAGTCGCTAATATAGGTCGTTTTTCGTTAAAGCAAAGCGCTAAGACGGCGCGGCGACAGCAGGGGTATCATGCTGCCGGCGCGGTATATTCTTCCGCAACGTCGATGAGAAGGACGCGTGACGGCGTTTCGGAAGCGGCGATGCGAATAGAGCCTTCGTCGCGGATTTCGGCCCCGCCGCGCTGCGGTATACCGAAGTCGTTTACCGCCAGAGGACCGTCGACGGCCAAAACGTAGGCCATCCGGCCCGGGGCCAGGTCCCGCAGAATCGACTCACCGCGTTGAAGGCTGGCACCCATTACCGCGGCGTCCTGGCGTATCTTTATCAGGCCGTCGATATGGGCCGCACCCGATGCATAGATCGTGAAATTGCCGGGCGGCGCGGCCGGGGGCGCAATAAGGTCGGTATAGTCAGGTGTCAGCCCGGGTTTTTCGGCATGAAACCACATCTGATAAACCCGGGTCGGGTCGTCGCCTGGATTGGATTCCGAGTGCATCACGCCGCTGCCGGTTGTCATCGCCTGAACATCACCCATACGGAGGATACCCTTGGCGCCGGTGGTATCTTCATGCGCGATCATACCTTCACAGACATAGGTGACTATTTCGAAGTCACGGTGACCGTGCATCGGAAAGCCTGTTTGCGGCGCGATCTGGGTGTCGGCGAGCACCCGCATTGGTCCCAGGCCGAAGACCGGTGTATCGGCGTTCTCGGGCGAGCCTCGAAAGTGGTCGCGGATACGAAGCCCGGGCGCATCGACGCCGCTCAGCTTTCCGAAGGGAGCGATTCTGATCATGACCGGTTCAAAATGCGCTAAAATGGTACGGCAGGAAATAGAAAACCACGGGGGCGACGTGAAAGAATTTGTCAGCGAGATCAAAGTCGAGTGGGCCCATTGCGACTATGCGGGAATCGTCTTTTATCCGAATTTTTATATATGGTTCGATCAGGGGACGGAGCGGCTCTTTCGGGCAAATGGCCTGTCTTATGCACAGCTTGCAGATGAATTCGGCATCGACGGTATGCCGTTGCTGGAAACCGGTACCACATACAAGAACGCCAGCAAGCTGGGTGCGGACCTGACGATCACAAGCTGGATTGATGCGTGGGAGGGCAAGACCTTTCTCATCAAACACCGGGTCATGCATGCCGACGGTCGCGAGGCCCTCGAAGGATTTGAGCGGCGGATATTCGTGATCAAGGACACGGAACTGGAGCGGGGTATTCGCGCCATTCCGGCGCCGGATGAAATACGGGCCCGCTTTGCCGACTGATCTCTACCTGTGCCCGAACTGAACCCGAACTGAACCCGAACTGAGCCCCGAGAAAAATATCGTCGCTTGCTTCGTATCCCTGATGAGTTAGCCTGTTATCAAATGATATAATATACGGGTGCGCGGGATGACGACCAATCAGGAACGGCTCGACCAGCGACGCCGGTACACCGGGCCTGTGTTCCTGAAAGAAGGCTTTCGTCCGCTCTTTATGGCCGCCGGGACCTGGGCAGCCCTCGCTGTCCCGGTCTGGGTCGCGGTGTGGACGGGCACGATCTCCTATAAAGGGATATTCGCGCCGCAGGTTTGGCATATTCATGAAATGATGTTCGGGTTTGTCGCGGCTGCCGTCGGCGGTTTTATCCTGACGGCGGTGCCGAACTGGACAGGCCGCCTGCCTGTGCGGGGTACGCCGCTCGCCGGTCTTGCCCTGCTATGGCTTGCCGGACGCCTTGCGGTCTGGTTTTCGGCATCGATCGGACCGATTACCGCGGGTGTGATTGATCTGCTTTATCTCACGGCGCTGGTGCTCTGTATCGCAAGAGAGATTATTGCCGGGCGGAACTGGAAGAATGCGCCGGTATTGGTGGCGCTTGCCCTGCTTGCCGCTGCGAACGGTTTGTTCCACGTCGACGCGGCGGGTATCGCGGAGACCGGCGAGATTGCAATCCGGCTGTCGATCGGCGTGATGGCGCTGCTGGTGGCGCTCATCGGCGGGCGGGTTGTACCGAGTTTTACACGGAACTGGTTTGCGAAGAATGACGGCCCGGAGATCGCATCTCCGATGGCAGGTTTCGATCGTATCGTGCTTGTCGTTTCTGTCCTGGCACTTGTCGCGTGGATCGCACGGGGCGAAGAATCCGCGGTCGGTGCCGCGCTTGCGGTCGCCGGATTGCTCAACCTGGCGCGCCTGGCGCGTTGGCGCGGCTGGAAGACGACGGGTGAGGGGCTCGTGATCATTCTTCATGTCGGCTATCTGTGGCTGTCGGTCGGGTTGACGCTCCTTGGTGTGTCAATGGTTCACGATGCGATGACGACCGCGGCCGCGCTGCACATGATGACGCTTGGTGCGATGGGGACGATGACCCTTGCGGTGATGACAAGGGCGATCCTGGGGCACACGGGGCGTGAACTGCATGCAGGGCCGGCCACGATGGCAATTTACATTTTCGTGACCGTCGCGATGATCCTGCGGGTCGCCTTCGGGTTTGCGCCCGACATCGGACTGATATGGGCATCTGCCGGTTTCTGGACAGCGGCGTTTGCGCTGTTCGTCTGGATTTATGCGCCGATGACATGGCGGAGGACGCCAGCCACACAACCTGAATAGGCGGAACGATCAGAGCAGCCCGCGTTTCCAGACAGGGGCCCAGTCGCGCTCGATTTCGATGATGGAACCGTCGCTGCCTTCGAGCTTCATCTTCAGCCATACGCCGGTCTTCGAATCGTACCAGAGGTCACGCTCGACATCGCCCGACATTTTGTAATGCTTTGCGTTAACCGTCCGGCCGTCGATTGAAAGGTCCCTGGTGGCGGACTCGACGGTTGTGACGTTCATCAGAACGCCGTCCGAGGAATCTATTAGCTGTGTCTGTTCGACCGTGGCCGGTGGCCAGTAGGTTGATGGATACAGGCCGATGGGGGCTGTCAGCGTTCCCTTGGGGTGCACAATCGACAGGGTGTCGTCTTTGCGGGTGACGCGAATTTCAGATTTTGTCCCGTTATCGTCGATATCGGTTTCATAGGCGACGAGATGACCATTTTCGTATGTTTCGACCATGCGCTTGTCGTAGCGGTACAGCACAATCGCCATCAATTTTATCTTGAGGCTGTAGTCGGAGGTCGCCACGAGGCGATTGCCGTCACGCTGGAAGTCAATCTTGAGTGTGCCGATCGGATCGCCGTTCCGTTTGATGACGTATTCCGTTTTGCCGGACTGTGCGGGCAGTGGGGCGGCCGCGTGAGCCGGTGCGACAAATGTCAGTATTACGGCAAGTAAAAGAAACCGGCGCGTAGTTCCAAAATTCTGGGTCAGGACGGGATTCCTACTCGGGCGTTTTGAACTGTTTCGCAAGTTTCAGGCCCTGTCCCTGGTAGTGTGAACCGATACCTGTTCCGTATATTTTCTCGGGCCGCGCGATCAGCCGTTCATAACGCAGTCGGCCGATCACCTGTTCATGTTCGAGCAGGAAGGGGACATCGTGCGAACGGACTTCGAGCACGCCCCGGGATCCGATCGAGCGGTCGTCGGGATGCCAGCCGAAACCGGGGTCGAAGAAGCCTGCATAGTGGACACGGAACTCACCCACCAGGGTGTCGTAGGCGACCATCTCCGCCGCGTAATCCGGCGGCACGGTGACTGCTTCCCGGGTCGCGAGAATATAGAAATCATCGGGGTTCAGGATTATGCCGCCGTGACGGGCGGAAACAGGCTCCCAGAAATCAGCCGGATCGTAATTGTCCGGCCGGTCGACATCGACGATGCCCGTGTGATGGCGGGCGCGCCAGCCGACGATACCGCCCGGCGCATCAGGGCCGAGGTCCAGACGCAGGCTGAGGCTTTTATGTTCGAGGACTTCAGCACGGTCAAAAGATGTATCGATCAGGCCGACGTCGTCGTGAAGCTGTAACAGGTCTTCCGGCGCAACTTCGGCCCGGCCCCGGCGAAGTCGAAGCTGTGTCAGCCGTGAACCGGTGCGGACCGCGATAGAAAATGTCTTGGGAGATACTTCTGCATAAATAGGGCCGGTATAGCCGGGACGGATCAGGTCGAACCGGGTGCCGCGATCGGAAATGACGCGGGTGAATATATCGAGCCGGCCGGTTGAGCTTTTGGGATTGGCGAAGGCGGATATATCGTCGGGGAGGTCGAGCGATTCCTGAAGAGGCACGATGTAGACGCAACCTTTTTCGAGCACCGCGCCGTGCGTCAGGTCGATCTTGTGCATCTCGAACGCGCGCACCTTGTCTTCCACCGTTGCATCCGGCCCTGGCAGGAAGCTGGCCTGCACGCGCCATGCGAAATCGCCGAGCCGCAAATCGATACTTGCAGGCTGGATAAGGTCATCCGTAATCGGTGAGGTTGCGGTGACGGCGCCATCCGCGACGAGACCGCGAAGGGTCTGGGACGGAAAGATGCCGGTGGCAGCGGTATCGGGGGAAACAATGTTGGCTGGTTGGCTCATGCGCAGAGTTTACGCGAATCCGTCGATGATTTGGATGCATTGGATTAACGCAGGTGTGGATAACTTTTGGGGGTCGATAAACTGCTTGAAGAAAATTATTTTAAGCTTAAACTAATTTGAGGCGACGAATTCACGCGCTCGGAGGATGAGATGAAGATTGAAATAGTAGGCGGCGGACCGGCGGGGCTCTATTACGCGCTGTTGATGAAAAAAGCCGACCCTTCTCATCAGATCAAAATTTACGAGCAGAACAAGCCCGATGACACTTTCGGGTTCGGCGTCGTGTTTTCCGCAGAAACGCTGGGCCATTTTCGAGATTACGACGCCGTTTCATATGACCGTATCCGCGAGACCTTTGCCTATTGGGACGATATCGTCACCTATTACAAAGGGGAAAAGGTTGTCACCGGCGGTAACGGGTTTTGCGGCATGTCCCGGAAAGACCTGCTGTTGCTGCTGCAAAAATGCTGTATCGAAGTCGGTGTCGAGATGGAGTTCGAGCGCGAAATCACGGCGCTTGATCAGCTGGACCCGGAAGCGGACCTGATCATCGGCGCGAACGGCATCAATTCCTGGATACGCGACCAGAATGCGGATCACTTCAAGCCGACATTCGACTGGCGTCCCAACAAATTCGTCTGGCTTGGATCAACGATGCCGCTACCGGCATTTACCTTTGATTTCCGCGAAAACGATGCCGGTATCTGGAACCTGCATGCCTATCAGTATAACAGCGAGATGAGCACGTGGATCGTCGAGACCACGGATGAAGCCTGGCACAAGGCGGGCATGGAAAACGCGACGGAGGAAGAAACCGTCGCCTATATCAAGGATCTCTATAAAGATCTGCTCGGGGATTACCCGGTGATCACGAACCGCTCGATCTGGCGGAATTTTCCGATGATACGCTGCGAGACCTGGGTGAAGGACAACGTCGTCATTCTGGGTGATTGCGCACACACCGCGCATTTCTCTATCGGGTCCGGCACCAAGCTTGCGATGGAAGATGCGATAGCGTTGTTCGAAAGCTGCCAGATCGAAGCAGACCCGCGGGTAGCGCTGCAGCTCTACGACAAAAACCGCCGGGATGATGTTGAACGCATCCAGCACGCGGCCGATGTCTCGCTGTCATGGTTCGAACATGTCGACCGTTACTGGAATATGGATGCGACGCAGTTCACGTTCAGCCTGATGTCCCGGTCCAAAGCGATCACCTATGACAATCTGCGCTTGCGCGACAAGGAATTCGTCAAGGCAGTGGATCGGACGTTCTCGGCGGATGCAGCCGAGCGTTACAACGCACCGCAATTGAAGGAAACACCGGTACCGCCGATGTTCGCGCCGATGCAGTTGCGCGACATGCGCCTGGCGAACCGGGTTGTCGTGTCGCCGATGTGTCAGTACTGCGCGACAGAC
>CAJQLI010000418.1 GCA_905479125.1 uncultured Alphaproteobacteria bacterium
CCGATCCCCGAAATACTGACCAGGAATCCCATCAGGACGAAAAGAGGGATAACGCCGAATTCATAACGTTTCATGCCTTCGCCGACCGACAGCGCAAGCAACTTTCCGGCAAGATCAATGTCTTCGCGTACCAGCCAAACGCAGATGAACGAAATCAGCGCGAGGGCAACACCGACATGCACACCGACATAAACAAAGAAAAGAACGAACAGGATCGATATGACGCCTATCCCGGCGGCGCTGATATCCGTAAAATTCGCTATCCCCCATAGAATTGCAAATGTGACAGCCAACAGAGTGAACATCCGCAGGACACGCCCACCCTCAAACGTATTCTGCCGGCGCAACGCCGTAAGTTCGCGCATTCCGTCCAGCGCAGAACGACCGAACTGTATGGCGCACATAACAGCGCCAACAAGAATCAGGAGCTTGAACGGCCAGGATGGCAGGGCGAAATCACCCTCAAGCCCCTCGAACGTGTCCCGGCGCCAGACCTTGTTGAAGGTCGGCAAGGTATAAACGAAAACTGCAACCATCAGCGCTATGCCAAGCGCGTCATATACCGCTCTGAGGCTCAATCCCAGGGACGGACGGTCACGGACAAGGCGTGCCAGCAGAATGTCTGATCGCGTCAGCCGCCCACTGCGGATTGCGGCAGGCAGCTGCAGGAACATAATGAGGAGGATCGACAGTTCGACCAGCAGTGGCACGCCGTTTATCGGCGCATTAAAGACCGACCTGCTGATGACGTCGGCGCAGAGGATCGACATCAGGCAGAATATCCAGACGCTCCCGCCACCGTTGAACAAAGACACAGTATCGTCGAACAGCCGGGCCAGCGGGCCCGGCTGTCGCGCCGCAGAAATGTCGGAGTTCGACATGAAATAACTGCTATGCCGTCATTTCTCTTTCGCCTAGTTCTTATCCCAGTCTCGGATGATTTCGACCTTGGCAGCACGCAATTCTTCCATATAGGTCGAGACCATTTTGTTGCCGGGTAGGCCTTTTTTCTCAAGTCGGGCTGCCCATTCCTTCGCTATGTTGGGCATTGCCGTCACCCACTTTTTACGTTCCTCAGCCGCAAGAACGCTGAACTTAACGCCCTTCTTTTTCATAATGCCGACGAATTTGCCCTTTTTCTTCATATCGATCGCATCGAGATAAGTCGGCCATTTGGCGGATTCCTCACGAATGATCGTCTGCACGTGCGTGGGAAGGCTCTTCCATACTTCCGCATTAAACGAGATACCCGACACGACAGACGGCCCAAAATCAATCTGTGTGAAATACGGCGCTGCCGCCCAGGTTTTATAGACAAACCCCAGGGTTTCGGAGATGGGATAGCCTTCATAAACACCGTTCTTGATATTCGTGAACGACTGGTTCATCGACGAATTCACCGAGACTGCACCCGTACCGCGCAGCCACTGCGCAAAGGTGCCGCTCGCACCCAGTTTCCGGCCCGATAGATCAACGAATTTCGTGACCGGAAATTTCGTGAAGAGCTGCATTGAATCATTCCCGCCGCTCTGCAGATAAACCTGGTTATGTTTCGTATAGGCCTTAGCCATTTCCGGAATTTTCTTCCGCATATTGCCGTCGATATTGACTAACTGCGCCCGCGTCGGTTTCACAAACGGCATATAGACCGCATAGGCTTCCAGCGGCAGGTTGGACGGTTCGAAATTCTTCAGAATGAGCCCTGCGCCGGCAATACCTTCTTCGACCGTCTCGAAAACTTCATTGAAACTCGCGAGTGAGCTCGAATAAGCGTGGTTCCATTCGATCTTGAAACCCTTGCCCTCGGGACTCGCAAGGCGCCCATCTATCTTCTTGGTCACGATGTCCTTGAAAGCACCGACAAACGTAACAAGCGGCGGTGGCGCGGCGGCGACCGTGATCTTTACAGTCTTGGCGGTGACAGGTGTTGCAACGGCCACGACGCCGGCAAACATCGCTCCGATCATCAGAATATTTGATGTTCTAACCATAATATTTCCCTCCCAGTGTTTGATTTAGCAAATTGCTAAAACCAAATATTGGCATCTCGGAGTCCTGTTATTGATCAGGATTTCTGAGATTACCCCTATCAGAATCGAATTCTTTTTGATTCGACTTAACCAAGTCTTGTTTGCCACCGACCAATTGTCAATGACTGGCGCGAACCTGCCTGCCAGACGAACTGACTTGGCAACCGGCGCATAACACGCGACAACATCCTGATGAAAAATCCACGCCCCCCAACAAAGCCAGAGAGCGATACGAAAATGTCGGAAAACTATGCCACGATGCACGAGATCATCGTTGCCGCCCGCAACAACTCCAGCCGGTCTGTCTGGAACTATGTGACAGGGGCCGCCGAAACGGAAACAACCCTGCGCCGGAACAGGCACTGCCTGGATTGTCATGCCCTGCGTCCGCGCATTTTGCGCGACGTTCGTGAAATAGATACCAGTCGTACCTTCATGGGACACAAGCTCCGCATACCCTGCCTGCTGGCACCCATCGGCTCATTGCAGACGATTACGCCGGAAGGTGGCATCGCCGTTGCAAAAGCTGCTGCCGAATTCGGCACAGTGAACCTGGTCAGCACGGTGACAGAACCGACACTCGAAGAAATCGCGCAGGCGACCAGTCATCCCAAGATTTTTCAGATTTATATCCGTGGCGACGAGGCCTGGGTCGACGCGCTGATCGACCGTGCCCGGGATTCCGGCTACGCGGCGATCTGCCTGACCGTCGATTCCGCCTATTACGGCAGACGCGAGCGCCAACTGATCACCGGATGGCGGCCACCCAGCATCCAGCGCTATGGCGAGAACGCCCGCGCCCTGCAAGCAGGCCTCACCTGGGAATGGATGGACAGGATGCGCGAACGCGGCGGATTACCCTTCATCCTGAAAGGCGTGCAGACCGCGGAAGACGCAGAGCTTGCCATTCAGCACGGCGTCGACACGATTTACGTCTCTAACCATGGCGGACGCCAGCTCGACCACGGAGACGGCACACTGGAGATCCTGAAAGAGGTTGTCGAGGTTGCCAAAGGCAAAGCAGAAATTGTGGTAGATGGCGGTATCGTGCGCGGCACGGATGTGCTCAAAGCCCTTGCCGTCGGCGCCGATGTCGTCGCGCTCGGCCGTTATCAGGCCTGGGCGCTCGCGGCGGGCGGACAGGCGACGCTCGTCCGCGCGCTTGAAATCATGGAAGCCGAAATAAAAAATGCTATGGGCCTGACCGGTATTTCATCGCTCGACGAGCTTGATCCGAGCTACGTAAAAGAAGCCCGTGCAGTCAACCAGGCGTATGAGCTATCTGCCTTCCCCTTCCTGCCGGAGGAAATCCGCGGCCCTCAATAAACGCCCGCCTAGGACAACGCGTAAGGAACCTGGTTCGGACCGGGGAAAAGCGTCTTTGTGCCGTCATCGTTATGTCGATATTGCTCGAAGGTGCCTGACCGCTGGCTGCGAACGATCACGGCGATGGTCTTTTCACCCCCGGCATATTCGGCATGAATGCGCCAGGGCGGCACGATATCGACATCTCCGGGCCCGCACTCGCTGGCCTCACCCTGCTCGAATCCGTTTTCACCGGGCGTCATCTGGACAATCCGTTCCCCCCCGGCAAGTACTCCATAGACCGTCCAGGCACTTCCGTGATCATGCGGCACAGCAAGACCCCCCGGATTTTTGATCAGGCCATTAATGACGAACCCGTGGTCGGGGTCTTCATAAAACAGCAGGTTATCGACTTTCTTTCCGTCGAATCCGCCGACCGGCCAGTCCTGTGCATGTGCCTGCAGGTCCGGGTCTTTGAGCAGGTCCAACAACAGCTCGCGGCAGCGTACCCATTTTTCGTCGCCCTCAACCGTCTCGCAGGTTTCACGCATATCTGCGACGAATTTTTCGACCGCAGGCAGCATCGGTTTACGTTCCATTTCAACTTCCCTTTTATCTGTGCTGACAGATCGTATCTACCAGCGCCGGCTTGCCCGCCTTTACCTGTTCGATCGCCCGTTTCAGGGCATCATTGATGTCGGCGGGGTCTTCGATCGGTCCCTCCGACCACCAGCCCATGGATTTGGCAGCCAGCGCGAAATCGGGCTCCGGCCCGTCCAGGTCCATGCCGATATAGGCGCGTTCCTCCGCAGTACCGCGGGCATGCGCCACATGTTTCTGGTGTTCCCAGTCATTATAGTAGGCGCGGTTGTTATACATCACGACCAGCATCGGAATTTCGTATTTCGCCGCAATCCAGAGCGCACCGAGATCGAACATAAGATCACCGTCGGGCTGCAGGTCGACCACCAGACGCCCTGTGCCCTTATTCGCAAGCGCCACGCCAAGAGAAATACCGAACTGCGTCGCCGTCCCGAGCGACCGGCCGGGATGGCGGTAGGGCTTGTCGAAATTCCACAGCTTGCGCGTCCAGTTCCGCAACTCACCCGCCGTCAGTACCCAGTCTTCGTCTTCAATGACATCCCACACCTCTGACGCTAGCCGGGGCAACGTAATCGGCGATGCGTCCCAGTCGGTTTTCGCGTCGATGGCCCATTTGGTGAACAGAGCATCATGGCGCTGACCGATGGCGGCGCTGCGGTCCGCGATCTTCTTTTGCAGGGCCGCATCATCTGCAATGCGAATGCGGCAAATATCCGTCAGGATCGGCAGAGCGGACACGACATCTGATGTTACCCGCACATCCCAATCCCGATGCTTGTTGTAGTCCATCG
>CAJQLI010000419.1 GCA_905479125.1 uncultured Alphaproteobacteria bacterium
TCGATGACAACAAGTTCATGCGGACGGTCGTCGAGAATCTGTGCAAGGGGCTTGGTCTTGGTGATTTCGCACAGGCGGAGGATGTCGAGCAGGCCCTGATCGTTTTGCGTGACCGGGCGATCGATCTTGTCATTACCGATTGGCATATGGAACCGACCGACGGTCTGACATTCGTCAAATACATGCGAAACGACCCGCAAAGCCCGAACCCCTATGTCCCGATAATCATGCTCACCGGTCACGGTGACCGGGATCGCGTCTGCGAAGCGCGCGATGCGGGCGTTAATATGTTCATGGCCAAACCGATATCGGCCAAAGCGATGTATGAGCGCCTTATCTGGATGATCAATCATCCTTTGCCGTTTATCCGCACTTCTGATTATTTCGGTCCCGACCGTCGGCGCAAGGACATGGGGCCGCCATCCGGAACGAGCGAACGCCGCGCCGACCAGATGAAATTGATGGGCAGAACCGGCTGACCGGTACCCTCGGCGGTTGCGCTGTCGGTGTGACATTTTATTGACCCGCGTCCACCCCACTTGAACGTGCTACTGTGCCCGGATACCTTTCTCCCGACGGTATGACCTGCAGGGATGTCCATGGCGCCCAAGATCAAAGATAAGAAGAAAGTGCCGGTCTATTGCTACCAGTGTGTAGCGGGCCCGGATCTCATGACGGTCGAGGTCGAAGACGGCATCGCGACCAGGATAGAATCCAACTACAACATCACGGATAAGCACCCTGGCGGCGGTCGGGTCTGCGTGAAGGCCTACGGGCTGATCCAGAAAACCTACAATCCGAACCGCGTCACATCGCCGATGAAGCGGACGAATCCCAAAAAGGGCCGTCACGAGGATCCTGGGTTCGAGGCCATTACCTGGGAAGAGGCGCTCGATACGATTGCGGCCAAGATGCGCGATATGCGCTCGCGTGGCGCAAAAGACGAAAGCGGTTATCCGCGCCTCGCCGTCTCTTTTGGCGGTGGCGGCACGCCGACGCAATATATGGGAACGTTGCCGGCGTTCCTTGCTGCCTGGGGCCCGCTCGATATGGGCTTTGGCGGCGGGCAGGGTGTGAAGTGCTATCACTCCGAACATCTCTACGGGGAACTGTGGCACCGTGCCTTTATCGTTTCACCCGACACGCCCTACTGCAATTACGTCATCAATTGCGGCAATAATGTCGAAGCATCCGGCGGTGTCGCCGGTGTCTGGCGCCAGGCCGATGCGCGCGTGCGCGGCCTGAAACGGGTCCAGGTAGAGCCTCACCTGTCGATCACCGGCGCGTTGTCGGCCGAATGGATACCGATCAAGCCCAAAACCGATGCTGCATTCCTGTTTGCGCTGATCCACCGCATGATCGTCGAACGGGACTGGACTGAGACCTGCGACGTGCGGGCAATCAAAGAAGATACGACGTCGCCCTATCTGATTGGCCCGAACGGCTATTACATGCGCGATCCCGAAACGCGCAAACCGCTGATCGGCGACCTGTCGGACGGGACGATCAAGCCATGGGATGCAGAGATCGGGGATGCCGCACTCGAGGGCACCTACGTGGTTTCGGGCATCGAAGACGGACCCGACGGGAAAGTCTGGGAACATGATGGCGTTGATGCGCAGCCGGCGTTTCAGCTTCTGATGGATCATATGAAGCAGTTCGATCCCGAATGGGCCGAGGGTGAATGCGATGTCCCGGCGGCAAAAATCCGCCAGATCGCCGATGAATATGTCGCCCATGCCTGTATCGGCGAGACGATTGAGATAGAAGGCGTCGAAATGCCGTTCCGCCCGGTCGCGGTGATGCTCGGAAAGGGCGTCAATAACGGCTGGGGCGGCTATCAGACATGCTGGGCACGGACGCTTCTTGCGTCTCTCGTCGGTGCGCTTGAAGTCCCCGGCGGGACGCTGGGGACGGCGGTAAAACTGAACCGACCGGCCGATAACCGGCTGAAAACGGTGCGCCCGACGAATGACGGCGTGATGGATTATCCGTTTAACGAGACGTCAAAGGACGCATGGCTGGCCGATCCGCATATCCGCAATGCCTATAAGACGCTGGTGCCGATGGCGGCGGATTCGGCCTGGTCACCTGCATTGGGCCCGGCCCATCTGCCGTGGCTGTTTCAGAAAAAGCAGCCGTCCAACTGGCCGAAACAGACCAAACCGGAAATGTGGATCAATTACCGGACAAACCCGGCGATCTCGTCGTGGAATGCACCCGAAGTGGCCGAGCGCATCGCCGAATTTCCGTTCACGGTTTCGTTCGCCTATACGCGTGATGAAACCAACCATATGGCGGATGTCATTCTGCCGGACTGCACGGACCTTGAAAGCCTCCAGCTGATCCAGATCGGATCGACCAAGTTTACCGAGCAGTTCTGGAAACATCAGGGCTGGGCCATCCGCCAGCCAGCGGTTCTGCCACAGGTCGATGCGATGGACATGACCGATATCGCAACGGCGTTGGCCGACCGCGTCGGCCTTCTTGAAGAGTATAACGCGGCGATCAACCGCGGGGCTGCCGGTGTCCGTCTGCAGGATCGCGACGGCGCATATGATTACGGGCTCGACCCGGCCGTGCCCCACCAGCGCGAGGAAATCTGGAGTGCGGTCTGCAAGGCTGCGAGCCATTCTCTCAGCGATGGCGAGGAAGTCCACGACCTGGACTGGTTTGCCGAAAACGGATTCATGCTGAAACCCTTCCCGCAGCTTCAATGGTATCTCTATCCGAAAATGAAGGAAGAAAAGCTTCGTTTCGAAATGCCCTATCAGGAGCGTATCAAGCGTCACGGGGAGCAGCTTGCGAACCGCCTGCACGAGATCGGCGTCGACTGGTGGGAAAAGCAGCTGGACGAATACGAACCGCTGCCGTCTTACGAGCCTTTTCCGGATATCTGGACAGAACATATTAAGGAATCCGGAGGGGACCCGGATGATTATCCGTTCTTCGCCCTGACGGCGCGCTCCATGCAGTATTCCTGGGGTGCCAATGTGGGTATTCCGCTGATCAACGAGGTCGCCAACAATATCTCCGGCCATAAAGGGGTGATCATCAATCGGACCCGGGCGAAAGAACTGGGAATAGCTGAAGGTGACAAGGTTGAAATCTCGTCAGTGACGGGTGCCACGGAGGGCTTTGCCGTTCTCCGCGAAGGTATCCGGCCTGACACGGTTCTGATGATCGGCCAGTTCGATCACTGGGCAACGCCATATGCAAAGGATCTGAACTTGCCGAGCCTTAATTCGGTCACGTCGCTGGCGCTGTCGCTGACGGACTCTACCGGTTCCAGCGCCGATCTTGCGCGGATCAGAATTCGGAAAATAGACGGCGAAAGGCAAGCTGTATGACTCCCGACGGAAGCGCCCCGGACACGCCCCGCTATGGGATGGTGGTCGATCTGAACCGTTGCGTCGGCTGTCAGACCTGCACGATCGCCTGCAAGCATGCCAATGACACCCCGCCCGGTGTGCAGTGGCGCAAGGTACTTGATGTTGAACGCGGGACGTTCCCCGATGTCGAGCGGTTGTTCATGGTTGTCGGCTGCCAGCATTGTGCAGAACCGCCCTGTGTGCCGGTGTGTCCGACGGGTGCTACCGCGCAGCGGGCCGACGGGCTGGTTACGATGGAATACGATACGTGCATCGGTTGTGGCTATTGCGCGGTGTCCTGTCCTTACCAGGCGCGGACTATCGGCCATGGCGAAGACTGGTATTACGGTGAAGAGACGACACAGGAAGCGCATGTTTTTCATGACGAGCGTGTCGGTGTTGCCACCAAATGCACGTTCTGCGTCGAGCGTATCGATGAAGCGAAGGAAGAGGGGATGACGCCTGGCGTTGACCTTGAATATTCGCCGGCATGTTCGTCATCCTGTATCGCAAGCGCCCTGCATTTCGGTGATTTCAATGATCCCGACAGCAACGTCTCCAAGCTGGCGACGGAAAACAGTTTTTTTCAGATGCATGAGCAACTCGGCACCGATCCGCAGATCAAGTACCTGTACGAAGTGCCGAATGCGACCCCGGGCCGCGATCCGGAGCCCGAAGATACGGAAGACGAAATGATGAGCGATCCCGCGAACCCGCTGGTTGGGGCGCGTCAGACGTATTGGGATTACCGGGCGGCAATGAACTTTACGATGGGCGGCATGTCGTCTGGCCTTGTGGTGATGGCAACTATTGCGCATTTCGTATCGGGGCTGTCATCGGAGGCGCTGCTTTACCTGAACGTCGCCGCTGGTGCCGGCATGGGCATAGGGCTGTTCTT
>CAJQLI010000420.1 GCA_905479125.1 uncultured Alphaproteobacteria bacterium
GTCCGCCAGAATGACATGGAACCCGTCAGCGTCCACTAGAGACCGCACTTGACGGGGCCGCGCTAGACGGGCAATGCCGCCGATCTCTCAGGCGGCCCGAGTCTGATCATCCCTGGTGAGAAGAGTATAGATTCTATCAGGACCGGCAGCGGCGCGAAGCTTCTCGCAATGGGCTGCGTTCCTCAGCACACGGGAAATACGGGCCAGTGCCTTCAGGTGAGCCGCTCCCGCCGATTCCGGCGCAAGCAGCAGAAAAATCAGATCGACCGGTTCATTATCGACTGCATCGAAATCGATGGGGGTCTCAAGCCGGGCAAAACAACCATAGAGCTTCTTCAGATCAGGCAGTTTTCCATGCGGGATCGCGATCCCGCAACCGACGCCCGTTGTGCCCAGCCGTTCCCGCTCCAGCAAGACATCCAGAACGGCCCGTTCCGCAAGGCCCGTTGCCGCTGACGCCTTCCGGGCGAGCTCCTCAAGAGCGTGCTTCTTGCTGGATGCCTGAAGTGACGTCACAACGCAGCGCTGATTGAGAATATCTTCTATTTCCATGATCCCGGTCTCTCCGCAGCCGTCAGGCCGCTTCCCCGTCGGTCTCCGGGTCAACCCAGCCGATATTTCCGTCCCGGCGCTGATAGACCACGTTCACCCGACCATTGCCTGCATTCAGAAAAACCATCGCCGACCGGTCTGCAAGATCAAGCCGCATGACGGCTTCGCTGACCGAGAGTGTTTCAAGTTCTGCGGTGGTCTCCGCAATGATGACCGGGTTATCGCCCTCTTCCTCAAGGCCCGTATCCTGACCCGTGTCCTCTTCTTCCACGGGCGGCGCGATAATATATCGCTGCGCGTTCCGGGGGTTCTGTTTCGCTTCGGACTTTTCCTTGCGATTGTGATCGCGAAGCCGTCGCTTGTAGCGCCTCAGGCGCTTTGCAATCCGCTCCAGCGCCAGGTCGAAGGCCGCATGCGCCGTCGCCCCCTCGCCGTGCGACTGAACGATAATCCCGCGACCGGGGTGAACGGTTATATCGATTCTCAATCCCGCGCCGGCGCGGGAAACGGTGACGTTCGAATCAATGCCGCTGTCGAAGTATTTTTCAACGACTTCGTCCAGATGACTTTCGGCATAGGTCGGAAAGGCTTCGCCGATTTCGACCTGTTTTCCTGAGACTGTAACTTTCATGCACCGTTATCCGTTGGGCGAAAACACCCAAATTAGTTGGGCGCGTTGCGCCTGAAATTCAATGGGCCCGAGGGCCGGTGAAGTCTGTCAAATAATTGAAGCCTCCCGGACAGATCAACATCGCTGTCGTTCGAGGTCGCGGAAAGTAGCACCAGGTTCAGCTTAGTCAATACTGACCGGCGCGGCCAGCCCCTAGACCTGCAGAGCTTTTTCCCGGCGACGCTGTACAGACGAAGGTATGTGCATCGCATCCCGGTATTTCGCCACTGTCCGGCGCGCGATATCGATGCCTTCATCGCGCAAAATGTCCACGATACGGTCGTCCGACAATACACTGTCATGGGTTTCACGATCGATCAGGGCTTTGATCCGGAAACGGATGGATTCGGCCGAGCGCGATTCTCCGCTCTCACCATGACCGATGGCGGAATTGAAAAAGTATTTCATTTCGAAAATACCACGGCTCATCCCGAGATACTTGTTCGCCGTAACGCGGCTGACGGTACTTTCATGGACGCCGACGACCTCTGCTACATCGCGCAGGGTCAGCGGCTTGAGGAATTCGACGCCGTCCTCGAAAAACGCTTCCTGCTGAACGACCAGTTCCGACGCCACCTTCAGAATCGTTTCCGCACGCTGATGCAACGCCCGAACCAGCCAGTTTGCAGACTGGAAACGATCGCTAAGAAATTCCTTGTCGTCCTTCGAACGAGCGTGCTTGCGAACGACCGAATAGTACCGGTTATTGACGAGCACACGCGGCATCACGTCGGCATTCAGTTCGATCATCCAGCCGGACGCATTCCGCCGCACGAAGACATCCGGGACAACCGGCTGGGCCACATCATGATCGAATTCCGATGCAGGCCGTGGGTTGAGCTCCTTGATCTCGGTAACCATCTGCAGCAAGTCTTCATTGTCGACGCCGCAGAGTTTGCGTAACTGCCCGAATTCACGCTTGGCCAGCAGTTCGAGATTATCGAGCAATGCCTGCATGGCAGGATCAAGACGGTTTTTTTCACGCAGCTGCAGTGCCAGGCATTCCGACAGGGACCGCGCGAAAATACCCGGCGGGTCGAATTGCTGACACCGGGCGAGCGTCGCATTCACCCTCTCGATTGTACACCCAAGTGCAATCGCTACCGGCTCCAGCGACCCGGAAAGCCAGCCATTGTCATCAAGCATTTCCATCAGACGGCCGGCGATCATGATATCGGTCGGATCTTCCAGATCTATATTGAACTGGCCGATCAGATGATCCCGCAGCGTCATCTCGTCTGCGGCGACGTTCTCCATGCCGGTGAGTTCATCATCGAATCCGCCGCCGCCGCTGCCCGACGTGTTCCACAGCAGGCCTTCGCCTTCCCCTTCACCCCCCGCGGGCGCACCGTCGGAAGCGGATTCAGGCTCGTAAACGTTTTCATAATCGGTATCGAGCGCCCGCTCATCATCACCGATGCTCTCGGACGTGGCGTGGTCCGACGCATCGGGGACCGAATCGGAATCATCGAAAGACGGGTCATCGGGGGAGACAGCGTCTCCTCCGGCATCGGCGCCATCCGAGTCACCGGCGCCGGAAGCCGCGTCAACGGAATCGACGGATGTTTCGGCAGAAGGCATGTCTGCGGCGCCTTCGAGCCCCCCATCCGCGTCTTCTCTTTCGAGAAGCGGATTCTGCTCGATTTCCTGCTCGATATAATCAGTTAGTTCAACATTGGACATCTGCAGCAGCTTGATTGCCTGCTGCAGTTGAGGCGTCATTACCAGAGATTGGCTCTGACGCAGATCCAATCGCGGTCCGAGCACCATAAAGGCTTATCCTACATACACTTAGTGATGTCTTACAGGCCGAATCTTTCGCCAAGGTAAACACGTCTAACATCCTTATGCGCCACAATCTCGGAGGGCGCACCCTCCATTAACACAGCTCCGTCATGCAGGATGTATGCCCGGTCGACGATATCGAGCGTTTCCCTGACATTATGATCCGTGATCAATACGCCGATGCCCCGATCCTTGAGGTGCGCCACCAGGTTTCTGATGTCGTCAACGGCAATAGGGTCGATCCCGGCAAAGGGTTCATCCAGAAGCATGAAGCTGGGGTCGGATGCCAATGCCCGGGCAATCTCGACGCGCCGGCGTTCACCGCCGGAAAGCGCCAGAGAGGGCGTACGCCGCAGATGGCTCACCGAAAACTCAGCGAGCAATTCTTCAAGCCTTGCTTCACGTCGGGCCGGGTTGTCATCGGTGACTTCAAGCACCGCACGGATATTGTTTTCAACCGTCATCCCGCGAAAGATCGATGCTTCCTGCGGCAGATACCCGACGCCCAACCGGGCGCGCCGATACATCGGCAGTCCAGTGACATCGTGGCCATCCAGCGCGATCGATCCGTAATCAGGGGCAATCAGCCCGGTAACGATATAGAAGCACGTTGTTTTACCTGCACCATTGGGGCCGAGGAGGCCAACGACCTCGCCGCGGTTCAGGTTCATGCTGACTTCGCGTAACACGGGGCGTTTCTTGAAGCGCTTGCCGATTTTATTAATCTGGAGGCCTGTGTTTTCGGCGACCAGTCGGGGGGCATCGCCGTCGATCCTGTCACCGAGGACGCTGACCGGGGTATTCCCGAAACCGTCCCGCCCCGTAATGTCCGAATCCGTCACTGCGCCCCCTGCGTGGTCTTGCGATCGGTGCTTTTCGGTTTTTCGACAGCTTCGGGCGTAAAGATACCCCGAACGCTTCCGCCCCTGCCGAACAACCGGCTGACACCGGTATTCAAATTCACTTCTGCGTACTCCCCATTCAACTGGTTTGTACCACGCGTGATCTTAACCGATCCTGTTAACTTCGCGATTCCGGTTTCGACGTCATAGACACCGCGGTTCGACCGCACGATTTCATCCGGTGTCGTGATGACGATATTGTCGAACGCATCGATCTTGCGCACCCGCGATTTCCCCTTGGCGTCTTTAAAGAAATGGGCGGTCAGCACATCGGCCCGCAATTTGTTGTCGCCACGTTCCGCGATCGCGTTTCCCCGCGCCACAGCAAGGTTGCGCTTTTCCCAGTATTCAAGACTGTCTTGCGCGGTGATCCGGTCGGTCTCGGTTTCCATCCGCACATTGCCGGTCAGGACAAGGATACCGTTATCGACGTCGTACACACCCTTGTTGCCGAAGGCACGCTGCGTCGGGGTAACGATACGCACGTTATTTTCTGCATCGATACGCCAGATCGATGTACCCCCATCGTCTTTCTCGCGGTAGTAGGCGGTCAGCGTATCCGCATGGACGGCGACATCGCCCTGGGCAGCGCGGGCATTGCCACGGGCGATATAGGCCTTCGTTTTCTGCTGCCACTCGATGCCCTGATCCGCATTTATTTCGAGCGGCGTGTTGCGCGACTGCCCGGGCAGGCCGATCCCCTGCGCCAGCGCCGCAGCACAAAGTGATATCGTCACCACAGCGACCGCGGACAGCATCACTGCAAATCCGGCGCAACGCGACGATATGGATGAATTTGAAAACGCTGCCGTCATCTGGTTTCACCGGGTTTAGGTGCATCGGGATAGACCAGCAGGCGGGATTTCCCGGTAAAGAATATACTATCGCCGCTGCCGGCGATCCGGAACCCTTCAGCCTCGATTGTGCCGAACGGTCCCTGCCCGCGAATCGGCGAATCGCCGCTGGCCGCGGATGTCCCGAAGTTAAGCCGCGCCTCCGCAGTCTGGAATTCGTAGCCGTCATCGTGGAACAGGTCGACGCCGCCCGAGAGGTCGAGTATTTCATCGTCCCGCCGGAAAATGCCTGTCGGCGCGGCAATCGCAACCCATGAATCACCCGCGAGCGTCACATCGGCCTTCGGCTTAGCAAGGGCGACGCCGTTGTCGTCGCTGCCTGCCTGAACCACGGATTCGGCGGTAATTGAAAACGGACGGTTTTCACTGTCGACGCCGGTGAAGCGCGCATTGATCACTCTTTGCCCCCCGGCTGTTTCAATTTTGACATCAGAGAGCCCGACCGCAAATTTTTTCGGTGTCGATTTAAGCTCAGGCCAGACCACGACCAGCATCATGACGACCCCGGCGATAACCGGCAGTGCATATTTCGCGAGAAGTACAAAGCGGCTGTATCCTGATCGGTAATGCGGCAGACGCTGCTGCTCGGTACCGGTCGCGGCAGGCGTGTCCGGTCTTGCCGAAGCGGGTGATTCACGCAGAGGAGCCACCATGATTCACGAGAGGCCATTTCGCAGAACGTCGTGGATATGCACGATGCCAACCGGAACATCATCGGCAACGACGAAATAAGTCGTGATCTTGTTCTCGTTCATCATCGCCAGGACCTGCGCCGTAAGAATATTCTCACTCACCGCTTTCGGATCCGGGGTCATTACCTCGGATGCCGTCATCGCAAGAATGTCATCTTCCATGTGGCGGCGCAGATCGCCGTCCGTGATCACACCGGCCAGTTTGCCGGCCGCCGACAGGACACCGACACAGCCGAAACGCTTGGCCGTCATTTCAATGATTGTTTCGGTCATCGGAGAATCAAGCTTCACGAGCGGCATCTCATCGCCGGCCCGCATCACATCGACCGCCATCGTCAGGCGCGAGCCGAGCTGACCACCGGGATGGAGCAGGCGAAAATCGTCAGGAGAAAACCCACGGCGTTCGAGCAGGGCAACCGCGATCGCATCGCCAAGCGCCAGCATCACCGTCGTTGATGTCGTCGGCGCGAGATTGAGCGGGCAGGCTTCGGGGCTGTCCGGCATTACCAGCGGCACGTCGGCGGCGTTCGAGAGTGCGCTATCCGCTTTACCGGTGACGGAAACCAGCGGAATACGTTTCAGTTTCGCATAGGCAACGATATCAGACAGCTCGGCCGTCTCGCCGGAGTTCGACAATGCCATGATCGCATCATTGGCTGTAATCATCCCCAGGTCGCCATGGCTGGCTTCGCCCGGATGCACGTATTGGGCTGGTGTGCCCGTCGATGCAAGCGTTGCCGCGATCTTGGTGGCGATATGCCCGCTTTTTCCCATGCCCGTCACGATTACCCGCCCGGAAACCGCCGCGATCAGGTCGATGGCCCGGGAAAAACCTCCGTCGAGGGTATCGGACAGGGCACGCAGGCCGCCGATCTCGGTTTCGAGCACGCGCCGCGCAGACCGAAGCGCCGCATCTGCGTCAGTCGCCGTCACGTCCAAAATCGTGCTGTCGCTATCAACCATCGTGGGGCCCAGAGTATTCAATCAGAATGATTTCAATCATTTATCGTATCCGATTCCGCCGAATCCGGCGACCCCCAACACGCAAAGACGTGTTCGGGTTCATTCCGCTACCATGCCGGCGCGCCGTCTGCCGGTTACCGGAACATATAGGGTTAGTGAGAGAAAATATCGAGCTCTGGCCAACCGGCGAGATCGAGCTCTGCACGACGCGGCAGAAAATCGAAACACGCCCGGGCCATATCGGTTCGACCTTCTCTCTCGAGCATGACGTCAAGCTTCGCCATAAGCGCATGCAGATACAGCACATCGGAGGCCGCGTAGGTCATCTGCTGGTCCGTGAGCGTTTCCGCACCCCAATCGGAGGACTGCTGCTCCTTCGACAAATCCACGCCGAGCAATTCGCGACACAGGTCCTTCAGACCGTGGCGGTCGGTATAGGTCCGCACCAGCTTCGACGCTATCTTGGTGCAGTAAACCGGCGCTGCCGGGACGCCGAGAAATTTATCCATGACCGCAATATCGAAACGGCCGAAGTGGAATAGCTTCAGGACATCGGGATTGGCCAGAAGAGCGCACATATTCGGCGCATCGAAAGGGCCGGGTGAAAATTTCACGAGGTGGGCATTGCCGTCGCCGGACGATAGCTGCGCTACACACAGCCGGTCACGGTTGGGGTTCAGGCCCATGGTCTCTGTATCGATAGCGACGACCGGACCAAGGTCCAGACCGTCTGGTAAATCCCCGTGGTGGAGTTCTATCGCCACGACCCGTCCGTTCTTTTAATCGTCAATCCAGAAAAGTGGTGCCCAGGAGAAGACTCGAACTTCCACGACCTTGCGGCCACTGGCACCTGAAGCCAGCGCGTCTACCAATTCCGCCACCTGGGCATTCGTTTTGCCGGTTGCAGCAAAACGAAGCGAGGGTATGCAATTCGGTCCCGACGTTGTCAACCGCTTTTGCCGTTTTGGTTGACGCCATATTCAGCACTCTTTAATAGCCCTTTGAGCATGATAGGCACGTAATTGGCGGAGGTTCTGCGCAGATGGATGTTGTTACCGTATTCGGCGCGTCCGGTTTTATCGGTCGCTACGTCGTCGCCGAGATTGCAAAATCCGGTGCAAGAGTGCGCGCGGCGGTCCGGCGACCGGACCGGGCGAGCTTTCTCAAACCCATGGGCGATGTCGGCCAGGTCACACCGATCGCCGCCAATATCCGTGACGATGCTTCTGTTGCAGCGGCCGTCGACGGCGCCGATACTGTCATCAATCTGGTCGGGATTCTTTTTCCGGGCAGCAAGCAGACCTTCGAGAGCCTTCAGTCGGATGGCGCGCACCGGGTTGCACGCGCAGCCAGGGCCGCAGGGGCGCAGCGGCTGGTTCAGGTATCGGCAATCGGCGCGGACGCCGAGTCCGATTCAGCCTATGCATCAACAAAAGGCATTGGCGAAAATCTCGTGCGCGAAGCCTTTCCCGGCGCGAGCATCGTTCGGCCGAGCATTGTTTTCGGACCCGAAGACGATTTCTTCAACCGGTTTGCGGCGCTGGCCCGCTTCACACCGGCCCTGCCCCTGATCGGGGGCGGCCACACGAAATTTCAGCCCGTCTATGTCGGTGACGTCGCGGATGCCATCGCGGCAATCTGCAACGAACCGAAATCGGCAGGCACGACATACGAACTCGGCGGACCGCGCATATACAGTTTCCGAGAGCTGATGGAGATCGTGCTGAAGGAAATCGACCGCAAGCGCCTGCTGGTGCCGGTACCGTTTCCGATCGCGACCGCGCAGGCCGCCGTTCTCGAGCTGGCTTTCTGGTTGCCCAAAGTGCTGAACCTGGGCGCGAACCCGCCGGTGACGGTCGATCAGGTCAAACTGCTCCGCCACGACAACGTGATGTCCGGTAACTTGCCCGGGCTAGAAGATCTCGGCGTAGATGCGACGGCGCTGGAAACCATTGTACCCGCATATCTGCGGCGCTACCGGCGCGGTGTCTGGCACACCTGACACCACGCGCCTGCAGAGCCTGGTCCACCGACCGGTTCCGAATAGCGGTTTTTAGTTATACGCCCAGACGAGTATCGCGACGCCCAGCAACAGCCGATAGATAACAAACGGCGTAAAGCTGGCCGTTTTGAGCCAGCTCATCATCAGAATGATCGCGATAAACGCGGCGACGAACGCCATCGCGCCGGCGACAATGGCGTCCGCCAGAACGTGCTGGGCATCATCTTCGATCAGCTTCAGGGTCGCGGCGGCGCCGGCGGCGAGGATGGCCGGGATCGACATCAGCATCGAAAATCTCGCCGCTTCCGTCCTCTCGAACCCGAGCCAGCGCGCCATTGTAATCGTCGTACCGGCACGGCTCGCCCCCGGGATCAGGGCGAATACCTGGGCAATCCCGATAATCAATGCGCGTCCCCACGTCATGTGCTCGACCCGGTTGATCGTGACCGTAAATCGGTCGGCGATGTAAAGCAGGACACCGAATCCAATCGTCGCCCAACCCACGACGACGGCACTGCGCAGCATATCGCCGAGGTGATTGAAGACGAGACCACCGACGATAACGACGGGTATCGTCGCGACGACCAGTTGCGCCATCATCTTCAGGCCGGGATTGCGGCGCACGTTACCGGGCCTGCACATCCCTTTGAGCATCATCCAGATATCGCGCCACAGATAGGCCATCACGGCGCCGAGGGTCCCGACATGAACGGCAACGTCGATCACGAGGCCCTGATCCTGCCAGCCGGTGACACTGGGAATCAGAATAAGGTGGCCGGACGAACTGATGGGCAAAAATTCCGTAAGGCCCTGGATGAGGGCAATCACGGCAAGCTGGACGAGAGTCAAGGGAATCTCCGACGGTGAGGAATCCGTTAACAGGCCTAATACCCCAAGGCATCCCCTAAGGCCAAGAAAACAATTAGTCCCATTTCGATACCAATATTATTGAAACAGACGGACACAATTCCACGGGAATCCGTGGAAGCCGCCCCGACTCGCCCAATAGGTCAGTACTTATTACCTTAATAGAGTTTTTCACTCGCTCTCCCGCGAAAACGTTGTTATAATCAGGCCAATCTGAAAATTTAAACTGAGGCGCGTCGCGCGAAGCAGCGAGACGCGAGGGGGTATCATGCCCAGCAAACTGCTGAAATTCGTCGATCTTGCGCAAAAGACACCCGAAAAGCGCGCCGCGGACGCCCGACGGCAGGATTTCGGAGAAATTTACCAGCGTTTCAACCCCGAAGCGGCGACGGCGCAGGCCAGCCGGTGTTCACAATGCGGCGTGCCGTTCTGCCAGGTTCATTGCCCGGTTCATAACAACATTCCCGACTGGCTAATGCTGACGGCGGAGGGCCGCCTCGAAGAAGCATATGAAGTCTCCGCCGCGACCAACAACCTGCCTGAAATCTGTGGCCGCATCTGTCCGCAGGACCGCCTGTGCGAAGGTAATTGCGTTATTGAACAATCGGGCCACGGCACCGTTACCATCGGCTCGGTCGAAAAACACATCACCGACACGGCTTTTGAGCGCGGGTGGGTCAAACCGGTGTCACCACCGCGGGAACTCGACCGATCGGTCGGGATCATCGGCGGCGGCCCTGCCGGCATGGCAGCCGCCGAGCAGTTGCGCAAAAAAGGCTATGCCGTTCACGTCTACGATCGCTACGACCGTATCGGCGGCCTGATGATCTATGGCATCCCGAACTTCAAGCTGGAAAAGCATATCGTCGAGCGGCGCGTCAGCCTGCTGGAACAGGGCGGTGTTGTTTTTCACCGGAACTTCGAGGTCGGGCGGGACGCCACCCTTCAGGAGATCCGCGACCGTCACGATGCGGTGCTGATCGCGACCGGCGTGTACAAGGCCCGCGACATCAAGGTCCCCGGTGTCGGGCTCGATAACGTCGTGCCTGCGCTCGACTTCCTGGTCGCCTCAAACCGCAAGGGCCTGAATGATTCCGTGCCGGCCTTCGACGATGGCAGCCTCAATGCCGACGGCAGGAACGTTGTGGTGGTCGGTGGCGGCGACACGGCGATGGATTGCGTTCGCACCGCCATCCGTCAGGGCGCGAAATCGGTCACCTGCCAGTACCGTCGCGACCGGGGCAACATGCCGGGGTCGCGCCGCGAGGTTCAATACGCCGAGGAGGAAGGCGTGCATTTCGACTGGCTCGCCGCGCCGGAAGCATTCCTTGGCGACACCGCCGTGACCGGTGTCCGCGCACAGCGGATCCATCTCGGCGTTCCCGATGCATCGGGACGCCAGACGCCGGAGCTTATCCCCGGGTCCAGCTATAACGTCGATGCGGATCTCGCGATCATGGCGCTGGGTTTCGATCCGGAAGATCTGCCGAACCTGTTCGGTGCACCGGAACTCCAGGTCACCAAGTGGGGGACGGTGCGGATCAACCATCGCACCATGATGACCAATCTGGACGGCGTCTTCGCAGCGGGCGACATCGTTCGCGGCGCATCGCTTGTCGTCTGGGGCATCCGCGACGGGCGGGATGCCGCAGAAGGAATCCACGCATATATTCAGGCGACGGTCGAGACCGCCGTTGCGGCGGAGTGACTGAGATGACATCAGACCATCGGAAAATCACGGCTGCAGATACGGCGACTGTTAACATATTTCTCCTGCTGGCGTTTGGCGGCCTTGGGATACTGGCCGTGTGTTGGTGTTCACGACGACGCGCGCATTGACGGACTTGCGAAACATACACACGGCCAAAAACGGCAGACTGGTGCCCATAAACGCGAGGATGTGCTCCATATTCCAGAAAGCGAAGACGTGGTAATGCAGCTGGCCACCAGAGAACAACCACACGGCCTTGCCGACAAGTCCCATGCAGTACCATACCGCGAAATAGAATAATATCACAACTGTCGGATGAGTCGCTGGCGCGCGGCGCGGTTTTACCAAGGAAGGCTTTGTCTGGGGGTTGTCAAACAGGCGGAACGATTCGAATACATACGGTTCGCGGCATATGGTACAGTTGTGGGCATTTTCAAGAGCGGTGAAGCAGCGATAGTGGACGGGTGCACCGCAGACGCACGGTGACCGCTCGCCAACACACTTCTCTAGACATACGTAACATCGAGTGTCTGTCATACATATCCATAAACAATACATAAATACTTATTTTTTTCTCATGAATACTAACTTGACGTTTTTTTCGGCCCTTTTCGCGTTGACGATGTACTGCATCGCCATCTCGAGAGTTGTATGTACGCCTATCGCAGTATCGTTAATCGTGATGAGGTAGTCGTCCACGGACACCCCGCCCCGGAATGCAGGGCCAGATGCTTCGACACTGTCTACGCGTATAAAGTTGTCAATTTCTTCGAGAGCCAACCCCCACGATTCGTCGTGCGGCAAGTGCACCGTCATGTGAGTTCTCTTTTGAAATTCGGCAATGCGTAGTCTCTCTTTTTGAATATTGTCCGAGGCGCGCAGGGTCCATTCGATGG